>DATEPO010000284.1:0-7700 GCA_035273145.1 Nitrospiraceae bacterium | reverse complement strand
GAGCGTGTCAACCAACGGGCCGACCACACCTTCAATCTTGAGGGGAATGTTGTATGGCTGCACGATGGCATCGACATGGAGATGGGGCATGTCGCCAAGCCGGACGGATTGAAGTAGGACATTTAGATCCTGCACCGTATAGTCGGTGGCTTGCTGTTTGGATTGATCCTGATAGGCAAGTCTGCCGTGCTCCAGCGCCACCCGGTCCACTGACAATAAGGCCAGCGCGCGCAAGGGACCTCCCGCCGTGGGCGGAGCGGTCGGCGCCTCCTTCGGCTTCTCAGGTGGAGGCGTGCTTTGCTGGCCGATCGTCGATACATTGAGAGTGCCATGTTGATTGTTGATGACGGTAGTGACCGGCTCTTTGAGCGTCATCTCTTCCGCTTCGACCTGCCCCCTGAGGAGCGGCATGAGTTTGATGCCGATGTCCAAGGACGCCAACGAGGCGAATGGCGTCCGGCTGAATGCCGGGTCATCCATCACGGTGAATCCCGCGATGCGTACGCCGATTCGAGGAATGATGGTCAGCCGCACCTCGTCGAGGACGACTTTGCGATTCAAGGCGTCTTCGATCATCGGCTGATAGCGATCTTTGTAGTCATTCAGATCGATGAGAAAGGGGAGGAGCAAGACGGCGACGATCAGCAGTGCGATGACGATGCCGAAACCGACCAACGCTTTCTTCATAGGATCCCTTTCAGATAAGACGGAAAGCAGTCGAACAGGGTATGGCCTTCACTCAAGCGCGGTGGGCGAAGGGGATGAGCAGCCGCTGTGATGTGGAACTCCCAGGGTGTTCGATTCAGCGAACAGTGGCTTTCACGCCATTGGCCGCGACGCGTTAGCCGGCGACTACTGCCGCTCCGGTTTGCGCTTGCTCTTGTGCAGGGGGACATCGACGGTAATCCGTGTCCCGCGGCCGGGCGCTGACTCAATCTGCAATTGTCCTTCTAATTTCAGGACGCGCATAGAGATATTCTGTAGCCCATGCCCGCGTACCGTCGCGTTGCGATTATCAAACCCTATGCCGTCGTCCTCTACTGCCAGGCGAATCGATGTGCCATAGGCTTGGAGCGACAGTCTGCCGGTCCGCGCGTTCGCGTGGCGAAAGCAATTGCTGATGGCCTCATGAGCCATGCAATACAGATGAATGGATTGTTCATCGGTGAGGTGTTGCGCCGCGCTCGGATCCATCTGAAGCGTAAACTTGAGTCCTTGAACAGACTGCAAGGTCTGAATAAACTCGGTCAGCGTGGCGATGAGTTGGTCCCCGCGCACGCGCAACGGATCTTGCCGTTGGATATAGCTACGGACATCCGCGATAACTTGGTTCAGATGTGTGAGGGCGGCCTTCAAGGTCTCGTCCGCGGCCTTGACGTCTTGATTCAGTAAGAGCCGGCTTTGCTCGATCCCCATACCGACCGCATAGGCCATCTGAATAATATTGTCATGCAAATCCGCATCGAGCCGTCGCCGTTCTTCCAGCGCCAGGGCGAGCCGCGCTTGACTCTCTCGTAGGGCCTGTTCAGTCCGCTTGCGATCGGTAATATCGGTGGTCACGCCACCAATGGCGTACGGCTGTCCGTCTTCATCGCGCAACGGGAATTTGAACACGATGCTGGTATGCGGCCCATCGTCGTGCAGCGCGACTTCTTCGAATTCCAACGGTGTCCCGGCGTCGAACACCTTGCGGTCATTGGTGCGAAAGGCGGCCGCTTGAGGCGGCGGAAACAGCTCGTCGTCGGTTTTATGAATAACCTGCTCACGGGTCAGATGGAACACCTCTTCGAATCGGCGATTGACAAACAGGTACCGGCCTGCCGGATCTTTCACAAAAACCAAATTGGGACTGTGATCCAGGATGGCTTGAAGCTGACGTTCTTTCTTGGAGACGGTGAGTGGTCGTTGTTGGCCGGACCGTCGAGGGACCGTATCGTCGATGATTGATAATACAGACTTCCGATTCGCCGGCGAGACATGATGTGTTGTAACCCGGCGGGCGGTTCTAGATGCGTCACCCTGCCCGTCGGTATGGCTTGCCGGGTGGGAGGTAGAATTTGATCTGGCTTTTTTTGCCTTCATCCATCGCCTCCGTGCCTGAGAATCGACCACTTGGAAGAGCGAGAGGACTGATATCAGCGTTCAGTGGCCGCCATCGGTCGATCTCTGATCGGACGTACCATCCGAGAGTCGAGCGCTGAAAGCTGAGACCAGTTTGTCATTCACACCGGCTGCCACACCATCACGTCTTCAGCGATTCCGTCGAGATGTTCAATTGCCGGATAAGGCGGGCGAGGTAGGTTCGTTGGAGTTTCAATTGCTCGGCAGCTTTCGTTTGGCTGCCGTTTGCACATTTGAGCGCACGGAGAATAATGGAACGCCGGTGTTCATCGATCGAGTCATGGTAGGGCAAGTGATAATAGCCCGGCGCTTCTCCGTCTGCGTCGAGGTCGGGAGCGAGGAACGTCAATTGATCCGCGTCGATTTCATCTTTATCCGCGGGACTCAAAATCACCGCGCGGGCGATACTGTTGTCCAGTTCGCGGATATTGCCCGGCCAAGGATACCGTGCCAGGACCGCCATGGCATCCGCAGTGAATTTCACCTGCGCTCTTTTCGCATCGGCGGCATGCCGCTTCAGGAAGAATTCAGCAAGTTGCGCCACGTCTTGAGGCCGTTCCCGAAGCGGCGGAAGGGTCAGGGTGACGACATTCAGGCGAAAGAACAGATCTTCGCGAAACGCTCCCGCCTTGACCGCCTGTTTTAAGTCTTTGTTCGTCGCGGCAATGACACGAATATTGACCCGGACGAGCCGAGTGCCGCCTACGCGGGTAAATTCATGGTCCTGCAGCACGCGTAGCAGTTTGGCTTGCAATCCCGGCGGCATGTCGCCGATTTCGTCCAAAAAGATGGTGCCGCCGTCGGCCATTTCGATTTTCCCTTTTTCGAGGCGGTCGGCTCCGGTAAACGCGCCTTTTTCGTGGCCGAACAGTTCATTCTCCAAGAGCGTTTCGGTCAACGCGACGCAGTTAATGACGACGAACGGCGCGGATTTGCGGGGACTCCACTGGTGAATCGAGCGCGCGAACAATTCTTTTCCGGTCCCGCTTTCGCCGAGCAGCAGGACGCTCGCGTCTGAACCGGCGGCGCGTTGCGCCAGCTCGATCATCGACTTCATTTGGGGACTGGTTCCGATGATCGTCGCGTACTTCGTGCCGACTTCCGTCCGCAAGACTTCATAGTGACGCTTCAAGGTCTCTCGTTCCGAGGCCTTCTGAATCGTCATGATCAGATGGTCCACATCGATCGGCTTTGTGACGAAATCGTAGGCGCCTTCCTTCATGGCTTCGACGGCTTTCTTGATGGTGCCGTGCGCCGTCATCACGATGACCGGCACATCATAGCCGTCCCGGCCCCGCTGTTTTCCCTGAGACAGACGCTGCAGAACTTCAACCCCGGACAGCCGGGGCATTTCGAGATCGAGGATCATGATTCGCGGCGTTTCGCGTTCAACGGCATCGAGGGCTTGGACGCCGTCCTTCGCGACGATGGCCTCGAATCCCAGCGAATCTAACCGGTCTTTCAAGACCATCGCAATGTCCGCATCGTCATCGACGACAAGGATCTTAGACTTTATGCATGGCTCCGTTGACTGCATCGTCAGTCTTCCATGACGTTGATGACCAGTCCGGTCAGGGGTTTCGGGAAGAAGTAGGTCGATTTGTGCGGCATGCGTCCGCCCGACGCGGCAACTGCCCGGACCTCGCTGACTTTTGTCGCGTTCAACAGAAGGGCGCCCGTCGCTTTTCCCTGCTGTATCAGGTCCAAGGCTTCATGATCGTCCTTCGTATAGACGATCGCTTCCTGCTCCGCAGACGTGACGCACAGTTTCCCGACGATTTCCTGCTGCAGGATCGACACATCCAGTTTGTCTCGTTCCGATGCAGTTGCCGGCGGTCGATGGTTCGGTCGCAATGAGAGGAGGAGATAGGCCCGCGCCTCTCGAAGTGCCAACCCGAAGACCGTTCCCGATTGCCCTTGGCTTCGCAATAAGTGAAGAAAGCGCCGTCGGGCGTCTTTTTCTGAAGGCGGAAAGGGAATCTCCTGAACATCGAAGGCGTCTCCAAGAACCGCCATGATCCGGTCCAGCCCTGGAAGCGTATGGGTCAATACGCGATGAGTCGGCAGCACCGTGAGTCCCGGATCTTCCAAGGCGGCGAAGAGCATGAGGACGCTGTCGTACGGCTGCAGATGAGTGTCTCCCTGGGGGCGGACTGCATCTTGTTCCTGTCTGAGCTGTCGATATCGGAGCGACGTTTCATAGCGATGGTGGCCGTCAGCGATAAAGAGCGGTTTAGGTTTCATGAGATCATGGACCGCTTGTACAACTGCCGGATCGCTGAGATCCCAGAGGCGCTGACGCAAGCCCGTGTCGTCTTGAAAATCGAGGCGCGGTGTTGTGAGATCCACCGATTTCTCCAAAAGCTGCATGACGCGATTATCAGGGTCCGAATATAACGAAAAGATCGCGCTGAAATTTGCGTGGCAAGCTTCTAAAAGATGCAGTCGGTCGGCTTTAGCGGCTGATCGCGTATTCTCATGGGGGAAAATGCGCCCGGTCCCAAATTCTTCCAGTTCGACGGTGGAAAAGAATCCCTTGAGCGTTCTGGTCGGTGTCGCCGCCTCGTCGGACGGCGGCCGATACTCGATCATATATAGGTAGAGAGATGGCTCTGCGTCCCGCCGTAACACGCCGCTCTTGAGCCAGGCTGTGAGAAGGTCCGCCGCGCGCGTATAGCGATTCTTGCCGGGGGAGTCGCCTGGTTCGTCCATCCCCAATTCCAAGCGAATGATGTTATTGGGATGGCGCGCATACAGCGCTTTTTGGTAGTTCGCATCGATAATATCGTACGGGGGAGCGACGACATTTGCGACATCTTTGACGACCGTTGGATCATAGAGCACGCCACGAAACGGAGTAAGATTTGCCATATTCCTCAGTCGCTAAAAAGCCATCAGCCTTCAGCCGTCAGCTCGAAATGGGCTGAATGCTGATGGCCGATGGCTGCATGCTAAGCTCTCATCAGGCTTTAGCGGTCTCGATTGACCATGTATTCCGCCACAATCGACAACGCTCTCCTGGGAGAGGACTCGTCGAATTCGGCCAAATCCAGATTGGCCGCCATCACAAATGTTTTGGCGCGTTCATGCGCATAGGCGATCGATCCATAGGCTTGCATCAACGTAATGATTCGGTGGAGGTCCTCGTCCGAAAGCGTTCGCGTCTCCATGCGGTCTTTGATCATTTGCTTATCTTCATCAGGGCAGTGTTGGAGCAGATGCAGCAGCGGCAAGGTCGTCTTCCCCTGGCGAAGGTCCTGCCCGAGGGATTTTCCAAGACGATCCCCGTTGGCCGCATAATCCAGCGTATCATCGGCCACCTGAAAGGCGATGCCGATGCGTTGGCCGAAATGGAACAACGCGGCCTGCTGCTCGTCGGTGGCATTGCCGATAATCGAGCCGATCTTGCATGAGGCGGCGATCAGCCCGGCTGTCTTGTTTTCAACAATGCGGAGATATTCCGACTCGGTGATGAGCGGATTCCCGTTGTAATAGAGCTGCAGCACCTCGCCTTCGGCCATTTTGCGGCAGGCTTCCGAGAGCACTTCATTGATGCCCTGATTGCGGAATCCGACAATGTGACAGATCGCTTTCGAATAGAGGTAATCGCCGACGAGAATACTGACCTGATTGCCCCACACTTTTCGGGCCGTTCGGCGACCGCGTCGTAAATCCGCATCATCGACCACGTCGTCGTGCAACAAGGTCGCCGTATGGATAAATTCGACGAGGCTGGCCAGAATATAGACGTCTTTGCCGGTGTAACCGCAGAGGCGGGCGCACAAGGTGAGCAGCAAGGGGCGGATCCGTTTCCCTCCGCTGCTCAGGATATGAGCGGCGACGGTATTGACCAGCGCCACCGAGGAATCCAGGTTCTTATGAATTTGGTCTTCGACCCCGTCCAGTTCGCTTCGGTACGCGTCCCAGACATCGGTCATCGTCTGAATGGAAGAAGTCGTCGGGCCTTCTTTCATTCCGGGATACTAGGTCAGCCGTGAGTTTAAAGTCAAGGCGACTCGCGTCTGAATTGGGCCTGATTCTTGACAGAGGAACAGCCTATCCAGTATCGTCACCTTTCAATTTTATTCACGATTGTCACGACCGTTCCTGCAGTAGCATGGCTCGCCTTGTGAACCAATTTTCGCCGAATAGCGACCCGCTGGACACTACATATGGACCTCCATAGGATGATGAGATGAACGTTCCCGGATTTCCTGAACGGCAAGGGCTCTATGATCCGCAGTTCGAAAAAGACGGGTGTGGCATCGGCTTTGTCGCCGATCTGAAGGGACGGATATCCCACACCATTGTTCAACAAGGGTTAGAGGTCCTGAGCAATCTGGCTCACCGGGGCGCGCAAGGCTGTGATCCGTGCACGGGAGACGGCGCCGGCATTCTTTTTCAAGTCCCGCACGCGTTCCTACGGCGCGTCGCCGCGGAGGTGAAGATTACCTTGCCTGACGCTGGCGGCTATGGCGTCGGTATGGTGTTCTTGCCTCAGAACGCGGCGTGGCGGCGGTCCTGTGAGGCGGCGTTTGAACAGGTGATTGCGGAAGAGGGCCTGCAACTCCTGGGATGGCGCGATGTGCCGGTGAATAGCGAGGCCATTGGCCCGCAAGCACGCACGACCGAGCCGGTCATCCGCCAAGTGTTTCTGGCGCGCGGCGCGCTGGATGAAGCGCAGTTCGAGCGCAAACTGTACATCGTCCGCAAGCGGGCGGAAAAAGCGCTCCGGGAATCGACGCTGGAGGGAAAAGACTATTTTTATATTCCCAGCTTGTCGTCGAATACGATTGTCTACAAAGGATTGCTCCTGCCGCATCAGATGGCGGGGTACTATCGAGACTTACAAGAATCCGATGTGGCTTCTGCCCTGGCGCTCGTGCATTCCCGGTTCAGCACGAATACGTTTCCAACCTGGCCGCTGGCTCATCCGTATCGGTACGTCTGCCACAACGGCGAAATCAATACGCTGAAGGGCAATGTGAATTGGATGCGCGCTCGTCAGGGACGCCTTGGCTCCGCTCTGTTCGGTGACGATCTGCCCAAGCTCTATCCCATTGTCTATGATCGGCAAAGCGACTCGGCCTGTTTGGACAATGCCCTTGAGTTTCTCGTGATGGGCGGACGCTCGCTTCCGCATGCGATGATGATGCTGATCCCCGAGCCGTGGGTGGGAAATCCTCAGATGGATTTGGATCGCCGGGGGTTCTATGAATATCACGCGGCCATGATGGAACCCTGGGACGGTCCGGCGGCGGTGTGCTTCACGGATGGAAAGCTGATCGGCGCGACGCTGGATCGTAACGGATTACGCCCATGCCGCTATCAGGTCACCACGGATGATCGTGTCGTGCTCGCGTCCGAGGCCGGTGTCTTGCCGACGGATGTGAAGAACATTCGGCAGAAGGGCCGGCTGCAGCCGGGACGTATGTTCCTGGTCGATACCGTCCAGGGCCGCATTATCGACGACGAAGAGATTAAGGCCGATATCGTCAGCCGCAAGCCCTATCGTGCCTGGGTCACGCAGTACAAAATTTCGCTCGATGAATTACCGGAACCCTTGAACGTGCAGCAGC
>DATEPO010000283.1:0-4864 GCA_035273145.1 Nitrospiraceae bacterium | reverse complement strand
TACTTCCGGGCACCGTCCGTCTTCTGCGTCTTAATCGAAATTGCCGATCGTTCACTAGCCGGATTAGCCTCCTATCTGTTTCGCGAATTCTGCCGTGAAGCCTACGCGCAAGGCGCGACGGCCATCAATACGCTCGATGATTCCAGTCTCCAGACGCTGCGACGTTCGAAACAGCACTATCATCCGATTCGGATGATCCCCAGTTACATTGCCACGGAATGAGGGCAAGGTCATTGTGACGATCCTGGTTGCTTGGGCCAACCTGCTTTGCACGCCTTCATCGAGATTGTGAGACCAGCTGCTGATGGAACCCGCCAACGACCGCAACATTTCGAGGCTGACGCTTACGGCGCTTGGCATCGTCTATGGCGATATTGGAACCAGTCCCCTCTATGCCCTGCGCATGTGTTTTTATGAATCGCATGACGTCTCCTTGAGCATCGAGAACATTTTGGGTGTCCTTTCCTTAATCATCTGGTCGCTGATTTTGGTCGTCACGCTCAAGTACATCATGTTTGTCATGCGCGCCGATAATGAAGGCGAAGGCGGTATTCTCGCATTGATGGCGCTGAGCGGCCGACAGCGGCCGCCGCGCCAGCATGCGCGCCTTGGAATCGTCGTAATCCTCGGCCTGATCGGGGCGGCGTTTCTCTATGGGGATGGGATCATTACGCCGGCTATTTCCGTCTTGAGTGCCGTCGAAGGTTTGGAAGTCGCGACCCCTTTGTTCAAACCGTATGTCATGCTGATAACCATCGGCATCTTATGTCTTCTTTTCTTTATGCAGCATCGGGGCGTTGCACGGGTCGGCACACTGTTCGGTCCGGTCATGCTGCTGTGGTTCGGTACCATCGCCCTATTGGGGGTCTTCAGTATTGTTCGCACGCCGCATATACTCCTCGCTATTGATCCGCTGTACGCCGTACAGTTCGTGGCGCACAATGCTGCCGAGGCGTTTCCTGTTTTGGGCGGTGTTTTTCTCGTTCTGACCGGAGCAGAAGCACTCTATGCCGATATGGGACCCTGTGGAAAACGTCCCATTCAATTGGGCTGGTTCGCCATTGTTCTGCCGGCTCTCTTGCTGCAATACCTGGGACAAGGCGCGCTGCTGATCCGAGACCAGACGGCGATTGCGAGCCCGTTTTACCTGTTGGCTCCGCAGGCGCTGTTGTACCCGCTCGTCCTGTTATCGACGGCGGCGACCGTGATTGCCTCCCAAGCCTTAGTCACCGGGGCCTTTTCATTGACGCATCAGGCCGTGCAACTTGGGTTTCTTCCTTTTCTCCGCATTCAACATACCTCGGCACAGCACATTGGGCAGATTTTCGTTCCGGCCATGAACCAAGCCTTATTGATTGGGACCATTGGACTGGTGCTGCTGTTTGGAGCCTCCAGCCATCTTGCGGCCGCCTACGGGATTGCCGTATCCATCACCATGCTGATCACGACCCTCCTCGTGTATCGCGTCGCGCGATACGTCTGGCATTGGAATCTCCTTGTCACGACCGGTGTCATGACCCTCTTTCTGTGCGTCGACGTGGCTTTCTTCAGCGCCAACATTTTGAAGATTCCTCACGGGGGATGGGTGCCATTAGTGCTTGGCCTGGCGATCTTTACGCTCATGACGACCTGGCATCGAGGGCGAGCCATCGTCAGCGGCCATCTTCAGGCTTCTGCGCCGACCTTGGCGGAGTTTCTGAAAAGCGCCATGCCGGGGCTGACCCGCGTGCCGGGCTACGCGGTGTTTCTCGTCCAGCATCCCGGTGCGACTCCTCTCGCGCTGGCGCAAAATGTTCGGCACAACAAAGTGCTCCACGAACACCTGTTCTTTCTGACGGTCGTGACGGACGCCGTTCCCCATTTGCCGCAACCACAACGCTGCGAGCTGAGATCGATGGCAGAGGGGGCGCATCAAATCATTGCGCATTACGGTTTTATGGATACGCCCGATGTGCCTGATGTGCTCGCGCATTGCGGGAAGGAGGGGCTGGCCATTCCCCTGCAGGAGACGACCTTCTTCTTAAGCCGTCTCACGTTTCTTGCGACGCCGAAACCGGGAATGGCACTCTGGCGCGAAAAGATCTTCGTGTTTTTGAGCCGCAACTCGCAGCGGGCCAGTTCGTTTTTTCACCTTCCCTCGGAACAGGTCGTAGAAATCGGCCTCGTGTTGGAGATCTAAGCAAGAGATGTCGGCATCGATCATGCGTACTGAAAGGCGCGGGCTTACGGTAGAAATACACATTGACGGGACGGTCTCGTTACGGATAGGGTGATAGCAGGATGAACTTCTAAACGACTTCTATCTCTCGCGCCTCCTTTCTCTGCGCGTCTGATGTTCGGTCTTCGCCGCTTCCATGCTAGAGCCACTATTTTGCCTCGATTCCTCTGATATGCGTATCGAGTCGCAGCCTTTCAGTTATCAATGCCGGCTGAGCGTAGGATGCCGCTTCCGTTTTTTTGAAAGGGACATTCGATGAATTGTCTTCGTTGTGACGGCCTGATGGTTTCGACGACATTGGAAGATGCGGAAGGGTCGAGTCGGTGTTTTAGCGGATGGCAATGCCTCCTGTGCGGCGAGATTATCGATGACGTCATTGCAGCCAATCGGAAAGGCCGCCAGGAGCCGAGACGCTATGAGCCGCGATTACAGGGTCACGTCAATCGCACATAGCAGGATGTTGAAAAAGGCCCCTTTTTCCTCCACCCGTCCTTGCTCGCCAAGACGCGCCCTTCCCAGCTTTGTTCTCGCTTCCCTTCGAGGCTCAACGTATTGCCATGGGGAAAGGGCCTATCCCGGCAGGCCTGGGTGGGGAGGGTGCAATGGATACGCTTTGCCTCCTCGCTCACTGCGGCTGTGCTGGAAGTCTATTTGAACATTCTGGGAATCGCTGTGGGAATCGCTGTTGGATACGGATGTTGCCATGAGGCCGGCAGCCGCGAATGGCGTTGCCGCCACACCATCGCATCATAGAGACAGGAATTTTCGGGACACTTTCTTGTACGCCTCGGGATAGAGCTTCACCCCGCATTCTTCACACATGCCGTGTGTAAAGTCGGCTTCAGAATGCCGACTGATATAGACCTCCCACACGACCCATCGGCCGTCTTCTTCAATTTTTTTACAGGCCGAACAGACACGAATATAGCCGTACAGGACTTTGATTTGCGCCGTGAGATAGGCGGTGCCCCAGATAAGACATGCCGTCAGAAGGCGATTGGTCGTGACTACCCAAGGGACTCCAGCTTCGGATGAGGCATACCAGCCGATGAGGGTGAGGGCCGTACACAGGGCAGCAAGCGCCGGTACGATCCGCAGTGGCCGCAGGAAGCGAGAGAGATAGATCGGGATCGCATAGAGCATGGCGACGATGATGCTCATCGGGGTTAGAAGATCGACAAGAAAGATTCCGGCGATGAAGGCGCCGATGACGAGAGGAAGCCAGGCGTTATAGCGGAGAAGGCGTCGAGGCACGGTGGATTGTACCACAACCTGCCGCCGTAGAGTACTGCGGCAGGTTGTTTTTTACATTTCTAGACTAGGCAGGCCTGAATTCCAGTCTATCGATTGTTGTGTTTCTCGCGGAAGATCTTTCTGCTTTGTCTGTTTTCCTTATGCTGGATGCGAGCCTGCTCATTGGCGGTGATGTGGCCGTCGGCTCCGGCTCTCGCCTCCGCTCGGTCCACGCGGGCTTGACCGCGCTCCAAGTTGGAAACTTCATTGTTGCTCAGTGAGCCGTTTTGAACGCCTTGTTCGATGCGGCTCTGCCGATTGATATTGCGCTGCACATCGCCCTGCATGCGTTGCGAAGAGGCCGAGTTGGGATTGCCCGTCACGTCATTGTATTTGAGCGCGTCGATCCTGCCTGACTCCGTATTTTGCGCGCGGTTGATACGGTTGGCTTCCTGCTGGGAAAGATTGCCGTCCCTCAGCGCATTTTTTTCCATACGATCGATGCGCGCCTCGCCGTGCTCCAGCTTCGACGCTTTCCCTGTGCTGAGCCGACCGGACTTCAATCCTTGGTCGATGCGGCTCTCCTGATTGATGTCCCGTTGCACTTCTGTGCCGACGCCCTGTGCCAAGGTCATCGACGCGAACGGAGCCGTGACGATCAATGCAATAACCATCCGGCGAAATATCATGACGTCCTCCTTGGTGAATGAGCGTCCCAATCATGCGAGCCCACGCCAGCTGTCGGTATCCCAAAGTGCGAGGGATTAACCAAATTACACCTAAGTGCAATAAACTATACGGAGGTTGAAGGCGGTCAACGTTCCTAAAAGGAACTCTTTCCTATCGGGGACACAGGCCAGGGGTAGGTCGTGGCTTTGACGGCATGGTAATTTGCGTTGAGGGCGGGCTCGAGCAACAAGATCGCGGCGATGCGTCGGCCAATATAAGTCACTTCACGGGCTTCCTCTGTCGTGAGTCCGCGTTTCAATTGGCCATACTCACGGTAGCTGAGCCATTTCTTGATGACCTGATAACCGCCGATCGTATAATTCCACACGTTTGCCGGAATGTTGTTCCAGAAGGCCACGTCGTTGAGGTAGACATCGCAGGCGGTCTGCCCAAGATGGGCAAACGCTTGCTCGACGGTCATGCCCCGCGTGCCGGCTCCGCGCGTCATCGCGTCTTTCTCGGAAGCCGTATAGTCTCGTTCGATTATTTTGCCTTTGCCCGGCATCGTGACGCCGCCTTTGCCGGCATGACCCCAGCCGGCCGTCATGTTCAGTTCTCTGGCATTTGGATCGAGCGCTCCTCCACCCACGCGGTGATCGACCCGATGCTCTTCAGTTCGGCGCGGATCGTTCCTGTCGTGACTCCTTTGACCGTTGATTCAGGATCCAAAAGGTCCGCTAACAA
>DATEPO010000282.1:0-7300 GCA_035273145.1 Nitrospiraceae bacterium | reverse complement strand
AGGCACCAGAACGCCGACAAAGATGATTAGCCAGTTTGGAACTACCTATGTCGGCCCAGTTACGGCTGGTGTTGGCGTGACGCGAGACGACTCTAATAACATATGGGTCTTTTTCGGGACAGGACGTTTTTACGATTCTTCAGATAAGACGCTCAGCGAGCAGCAGTACTTCTTTGGCATCAAAGATTCTGTGCAAACCGGCTGCATTCAGAGCGGCGCTACAAGCTGTCTGAATAATAATCTTGTTGATGTCTCAAATGCGAATGTCTTTACTGACAATACTATCACGGGCGTCACAAGCGGAGGGACGACTGCAACAACCCTTGTGGGAACCAGCACGACATCCCTTCAAAGTATTGTGAAGAGCAAGGACGGATGGTTTACTAAATTGCTAAATCCTGTACAATCTCCTCCCGTTCCTCCTCTCGAACGAGTTGTCGCAACCCCCACGGTAGCAGGTGGAATTGTTTTCTTCCCATCGTTCGTTCCCCAGTCCACCATGTGCAACTCCCTTGGAACAGGGTATCTGTACGCGCTGTTCTATCAGACGGGAACAGCCTATAAGGACCCTGTGCTTGGGACTGATGCGACAGCCACTACCCAATCAAACAAGTCCATCCTTCTGGGCTCCGGACAGACCGGTCAGCTTGGGGTTCACATTGGCGCAGAGGGAACGGATAACGCTACGAGTTCTACAGGGGTTGACGGATGTCAAGGCCGGGTTTCAATAATCGGACAATCCAGCACAGGACAAATCTCCAAAACGTGTGTCAAAACCTTGGGCACTTGGAGTCGGTACATTTCTTGGAACAATCAGCGCCTGTGAGCCGTGCGATGAGAGGCGTGAGAGAAAAACTTATTGGTTTTTCGCACGCCTCTCAGTCTCATGCTCGCGATTGTGAGCGTAAGAACCGTTTTCAGAAGGTTCCCTCTGTAGTGTTTATCATTGGTTTAGCCTTTTCAGGATGTTCCTCGGAATCCATTCAATCCGGCGCGGCAAAGGAATTCAGTGAGTCCGGCTTCGGAACTCACGCGAACCGACCTCCTACGATTGTAACATCCCGCATTGTCCCCAATCCTTTACGGCTCAATCAGCAGATATCCGTGCAAGCCGATGCGCTTGATCCTGATGGTGATATCGTTACGTATCGATACCAATGGCGGCTCAATGAAGAGGCCCTTGTAGGACAGACACATGGAACCTTGTCTTCATCGGTTCTGAAGCGAGGCGATCGACTATCAGTGGAAGTGGTCCCGTACGACGGCATAGTGGAAGGCTTTCCCGTACGACTTGAATCCATAGTAGAAAATACTCTTCCAGAAATCGCGCAACTTACATTCGAACCGACCGAGGTGCGAGTAGGGCAAGGTGTTCGAGCCGCGGCCATAGGTACAGATGCTGATCAGGATCCAATAGAATATCGATACCGTTGGTGGCGGAATAATAGCGAAGTAGCGGATGGGGACATGAGGGAGTTGGACACAACCGGCTATGTCAAGGGCGATACAATTGTGGTAGAAGTGACGCCGTCTGATCAGACGAGCAAAGGTAAATCGAGGCTCTCTGCTCCCATTACAATCATGAATAGTCCACCGACGATTACGTCCGCGCCTCCCTCAATCATTGAGCGAGGCCGCTATATCTATAGCGTCACGGCAAGCGATCCGGATGGTGATCAATTGACCTATGCGCTCGAGACGGCGCCGCCTGGAATGAAGATTGATAAGGCATCGGGTCGAATTGAATGGCCGTTGACGAGCAAGCTGGTCGGCCATCATAAGGTTCGCGTCACTGCCACGGATGATGAAGACGCCAAAGCCTTTCAAGAATTTGATTTGACATTCTCTGCGCCAGTAAGTTCCTCACGCCTGGGATTTTCGAAAAACTTCCGTCTCAACACTCGCCTTGTCAGTCCCTTTCCCGCTCTGTTAGAATAATCTCAACTCTAGGAGGCTCTCCACACCGGGCGTGCGTAAGCTTAAGCTACGAGAAGGCACCAATACTGCCAGCCTATTCGGCCGTCATGATCTTCACCTGAAGCTCATAGAAGATGAACTTGGCTTGCGAATCTCGGCCCGGGGCGATGAATTGACGCTGGAAGGTTCAAGCGAGGTTATCCGTTACGCTGAAGATGTCCTCAATGAACTGGCTGGGCTGACCGTCGATGGGTACGATCTCCGCCCTGAAGATGTAACATTGGCCTTGCGGGCCTCCCGAGACAACGGTTCCACCTCGCTGAAAGACCTCCTGCTGAGCACCGTTCCCATCGCGACGAAAAAACGCTTGATCGCGCCGAAGTCGGCGGCTCAAAAGTCATACCTCGATGCGATCGACAAGTTCGATATCGTCATTGCCATCGGCCCTGCCGGTACTGGGAAAACCTATCTCGCGATGGCGATGGCGGTCGCGGCGCTCACTCGCAAACAGATCAGTCGTATTATTCTAGCCAGACCGGCAGTAGAGGCCGGAGAGAAGCTTGGTTTTCTCCCCGGTGATATGTATGCCAAGGTCAATCCGTATCTGCGGCCGCTGTATGACGCACTCTATGACATGATGGATGTCGAGCGCGCCAATCGGCTGATCGAGCGCGGTGAAATCGAAATCGCGCCTCTCGCATTTATGCGTGGTCGTACACTCAATGACTCATTCGTGATTCTGGATGAGGCACAAAATGCCACGGCTGAGCAGATGAAAATGTTTCTGACACGGTTAGGCTTCAATTCTAAAGCGGTTGTCACCGGCGATATCACGCAAGTCGACCTTCCGTCTGATCGCGTGTCGGGCTTGATCGAGGTCAAAGAGATTTTGCAAGATATTCCGGGAATCAATTTCAGTTACTTCGATGAACGCGATGTGGTGCGCCATCGGCTGGTTCAGGACATTATCAAAGCGTACGACCGTCATGGAGCCTCACGTGAGCAAGTTGGCTCATCCGCACGATTGCCATTTCGCTCAGGTCGATCCGATCGTGCGAACGCGCCTTCCCACCCCAGAGATGGGCACGAGAGCCAATCGCACTAATGCCGGTATCCGTGCGAATCCGGCTTCGCCGTACTTCTCTGCTCGTCCCTGCCCTTAGTCGTCTCATTCAACGAATCTTATCGGCGGCTGGTGAACACGAGTCTATCCTAAGCGTCGAGTTCATTGGGGATTATCGAATGCGGAGATTGAACGCACACTATCGAGGTCGGGACATGACTACAGATGTGCTGGCGTTTGCCACGCGTGAAGGGCCTGGTCCATCCTCGCCCTTGTTAGGGGACGTCGTGATTTCCGTACCACAAGCCATTAGGCAAGCGGCTGAACAAGGCCACACAATCCAACGCGAACTGGTAATGCTGTTAATTCATGGAATCTTGCATCTGTTAGGGTATGATCACGAACGAAGTGCCTCTGAAGCGCGTCGGATGCGACGAAAAGAATGCGCCTTGCTTCAGGCCGTGGTGCCGATACCGGCCCTGATTCGAGCAGATGAGTCTTTACGCCGTGCCGCGGTAAGAAAGCAGTAAGGAATCCAAGATGGGTTGGCTGCAACGCCTGAGTGATGGGCTCACGAAGACACGCGATAAGGTACGCCAATCGGTGGACCGGCTGATTGGCCGTGGTCCTTCTCCGGAAACGTTGGAGGATCTGGAGACGTCGCTTATTGCGGCAGATCTTGGCATCCGGACGGTCGACCGGTTTATGGAGCGTCTCAAACAGTCTCGTGGAAATGGAACTCCTGAAGGCGTGTTGGACATGCTTAAAAGCACGATTCTAGATGTACTCAAAACCTGTGAGGCCGAACCGCTTGAACGCCGGATTGGACGCGGCGAGCGTCCATTCGTCATCCTTGCGGTCGGTGTTAATGGTGTGGGCAAAACGACGACGTTGGCCAAGCTTGCGCAACGGCTTACGCAGCAAGGGAAAAAATCACTGTTGGTAGCCGGTGATACCTTTCGCGCCGCGGCCATTGAACAGCTCGAAACGTGGGGCGGACGTATCGGCGTGGACGTCATTCGACATCGGCAGGGTGCCGATCCCGCCGCCGTGGTCTTCGATGGCCTGACGGCAGCCAAAGCGCGCAGTATTGATGTGGTCTTGATCGACACCGCCGGCCGCCTCCATACGAAATCCAATTTGATGGACGAGCTGCGGAAAGTCACGCGTGTATTGGCCCGGGAGGTGCCGGGCGCGCCTCATGAGGTGCTCTTGATCTTGGATGCTACCGTAGGGCAGAACGCACTCTCCCAAGCGAAGCAGTTTCATGAAGCGGTGGGGGTGACCGGAATTGCCTTGACGAAGTTGGATGGCACCGCGCGTGGCGGGATCGTCGTGGCTATTGCTGAAGAATTTAAAATCCCCGTGCGCCTCATCGGCATGGGAGAAGGGGCAGAGGATCTTCAGGATTTTCATGCGAAGGAATTTGTCGATGCTCTGTTTGACCCTGTGTAATGGCGGCACGGCCTAGTGCGTGTTGATCGATCTTCATGTGCGAGGCGATTGGCTACTCTTCTGGTCGGTGTGTTGTTGAGCGGCCTATTCGATCACGCTCTTGCGCAGCCGTCTCATGCTCAGCTATCTACGGGGGACCTCGGAGCCGCGGCTGTATCGAGCGACCACCAAGCTGAAGTGTTATCGCATGACATGGAGATTGATCTCGATCCGGATCGCCATCATTTACAGGTGACCGATCGGGTGATGATCAAGGCGCATGGTCCCTCCTTGTCTTCCCTCTCGTTTATTCTGAACCAGGCATTGCACGTCTCGAAGATCAGCATTGTAGGCTACGGCGGGAAACATTTAGCGTTTACAACGGTGACAAACGGATTCCAGGGCCATGAATCGAACACACAGCGTGTAAACATCAGCCTTGATGCTCTCCCTGGAGCCGGGCAACAGATCATGCTTGAATGGCAGTACGGCGGAAGTATCAATGATCCACCGCGCGAGCCTAGTCATCTCCGATTCGTCACCCCAAGTGACACCGCCGGGCATATTGGCCCTGAAGGAATTTACTTGAGCGGTGAGACGCACTGGTACCCCGACCTGCCGGGTGCGCTTCCCACGTTTCGAATGCGTGTCACCACGCCGCCAACATGGCAGGCCGTTACGCATGGGCGACAACAGTCCCAAGCAATTCAGAAAGACAGGATGGTCTCAGAATGGGAGATTGGAACTCGCACCGAAGCGCTCACAGTGGTTGCCAATCGCTTTGTCAAAACACAACGGGATTGGCAAGGGATTGAAATTGCCACCTACCTTTTCCCAGAGGACTCACCGCTCGCTCACGAGTATCTTGACGCGTCGGTTCGCTATCTGGAAACTTACACGGCGTTACTAGGACCATATCCCTTTCCTAAATTTGCCGTCGTGGAAAATTTTTTTCCGAGCGGTCTCGGGATGCCGTCGTTTACCCTGCTCGGCAGCGGCACCATCAAGCGGCACTATATTCAACCGTATGCGCTTGGCCATGAAATCGTCCATTCATGGATCGGGAACTGGGTCTTCAATCGAACCGATCAGGGCAATTGGGTGGAAGGTCTGACGACGTATTTAGCCAACTATTATTATGAAGAATTGACGGGAACTGCGGAGCAAGCCCGCGAGCAGCGGCGCCTCATGACGTTAGGCTACGCCGTCTATGTGACACCGGAGGACGATTATCCGATCAGCCGATTCATGCATAAGACCGATCAGAAGGATAATGCCATCGGCTATCAAAAGACGGCGATGGTCTTCCATATGCTGAGGCGAGAAATCGGCGATGAGCTATTCTGGAAAGGGCTAGGACATCTGGTGAGTGAGTATGGCGGCTCCTATGCCGACTGGCACGACGTGGAGCGCGTGTTCTCGACCGTCGGTCACACTGATCTCCGCTGGTTTTTTACTCAATGGATCGAACGAGCCGGTGCGCCAATAGTCAGGATACAGGATGCGCGAATACAGGAAGAAAGCGGAACTGCAATACATCGATATGTTGTTCGACTTCATCTCGTTCAACTTGGAACGCCGTACCGCATTGCGCTGCCGGTGAAAATCGTGATGCCTAATGATCAGCCTCTCCTCACTTCGCTTCGCCTGGATTCTAGTGAAGAGGTGATGTCCTTGCCTGTGCCTGCCAGACCCGTGAGTGTCGAGATTGATCCGAACTTCGATGCGTTTCATCGTCTGGACCGGGAAGAAATTCCCCCCATGTTGAACCGGTTCGTGACTGATGCGGAGCATTCGGTGCTCGTACCCACCCACGGTGAGGAGGAAGCACGTCAACCTTATCAAGAGCTGCTCAAACGGCTTATCGCACAAGACAAGACCGTCTCGGTAATGGTTGATAATGATGCGCGGCCAGACACTTCGGTGCTCGTGCTGGGAGGGCCGGGCGTCAATGGAGCCGTGGATTGGGCGGTGAGCGGGTGTCGCGACCGGGTCTCGTTGGAGAAGGATAGCGTAACCATAGAAGGTCATACGTACCGGGGGCCGAACATAGCCCTTCTTATTTCCTGTCCCCACCCCGAGCAGCCAGGGAGGATCGCGACGATTTTTTACGGCGTGTCGCCCTCAGCAGCCGCCAAAGTGGCTCGGCTTTTATTTTTCTACGGATGGCAGAGCTACCTCATCTTTCAAGACGGTGCAGTCGTCGCACGGGGAAATTTTTCTCCGGTAAGGAATAATCTAAAGGTGACATTTTGATAACTCGTCTCTTGCTGACCAGTGTACTCTTAACGGGCATTTTCACCACTCCAAGTCTCACATTCTCCGAGGCCCGCCATGGCAAATCAACGGCCTCAGGTCAATCGGCGGAGCGCCATTTGGCAAACATCCGGCAACTTACATTCGGCCGTCAAAATGCCGAAGCGTATTTCTCATTCGATGGCACCAAACTGATTTTCCAGTCTACGAATAATTGGATGGGCGGCAGTTTCGCGGGCAGCCAGTCAACTGGAGTCCCTGACCTTGGCTGCTATCAAATGTATACGATGGACTTGGAGAACGGGGCGATCCGATTGGTGAGCACGGGAACCGGCGTGACCACATGCGGCTATTTCTTCCCTGGCGATCGTCGAGTGCTCTTTTCATCGACGCATCTGAAGGGGCCGAACTGTCCACCAAAGGCCAAGCGCGAGGGCCGCTATCGATGGGCGTTGGATGATTATGACATTTTTTCCGTGCGTATCGACGGACAAGAAATACAACGGTTGACCTCCACGTCCGGGTACGATGCTGAAGCGACGATTTCGCCGGATGGAAAGACCATTGTCTTCACGTCGGTGCGAGACGGTGATCTCGACATCTATGCAATGGATCTTGATGGCGCGCATG
>DATEPO010000281.1:0-2549 GCA_035273145.1 Nitrospiraceae bacterium | reverse complement strand
CGATCCCGGACTCATGATTAGCGTCGGGCAGACTGCACGTGAACGGCCATGGCCGTGGGTGAAAAGTTTGGCCCAGGGATGGTGGAGCCGGGTGGCCGGTATGCTCGGGGTGGCGGACAAGACTGAGGACTCGACCCCGATCAGAATTCATCTGACCCTGTCGCAGGACACGGCTCGATCCCTCGCATGGACCATGACCGACGGGATGCCCTTGATTATCGGTCGCACGGTTCTCGCTCGTGACTGAAAATCCAGGTTTGCGTTTTGCTCGTCGGCCAGCCTAAGATACGCAAAGGCGTTTCTCTTCTATTACCGACCAAGGCACATGCCGATTGTGAGCCACAATTTGAGCCACAATTATAGTTTAGGCCAATTCCAAGACCCGGTAGATGCAGCCTTGACCGATCTGGCGACCCGTCGCCTGCTTGAGCGTATTTGGAAAAAAGACTATCGCGTCTGGAAGCCTGTACCTGTTGAAATCGAGAATCGGCTCGGCTGGCTCACCGTCGCAGAGCAGATGCAAGAGCGCGTGGGCGTGTTAAAACGCTTTGCGCAATCGGTTCGCGAGGCAGGGTTCCGCTATGTGGTGTTGTTAGGGATGGGCGGGAGCAGCCTCGGGCCTGAAGTATTGCGGCAAACCTTTGGGGTCTCACGCGGATTCTTAAAGCCGTTTGTACTGGATTCAACGGTTCCAGGGGCTATCCGCGACGTACACGACGCCATCGAACCGGCTCGTACGCTGTTTCTTGTCTCCAGCAAGTCAGGCGGAACCATCGAAGTGATGTCGCTCTTCGCCTACTTTTGGGATGTCGTGGCTCGCGCCCGCGGCAATTCCGGCGGAAATCAATTCATCGCGATCACCGATCCCGATACCAGCCTCGGGACTCTTGCCCATGACCGTGGGTTTCGTACCACGTTTATCAATCCACCCGATATCGGTGGGCGCTACTCGGTCTTGTCTTATTTCGGCCTCGTCCCCGCCGCACTCATGGGCGTCGATGTGGAGAAACTATTGGAGCGTGCCATTGCCATGGCACGGCTTTGTGGTCCAACGGTCGCGCCGCAGCACAATCCGGGGGCATTCCTGGGAACGGTCATGGGGGTACTCGGCCGGGCCGGGCACGACAAAGTGACCCTCATCACCTCGCCGACAATTCAGTCCTTCGGGCTCTGGGCAGAACAACTTCTAGCGGAGAGTACGGGAAAGGAAGGAAAGGGGCTGATCCCGGTGGCACAGGAGCCGATGGTGCTGCCGTCGGCCTACGGGCAGGATCGTCTCTTCATCGCGCTACGGCTCGACGGGGATGTCAATGAGAAGGTCGATCGCCATGTGGCCGCACTGAAGCGGGCCGGTCACCCGGTCGTCCAGCTTAGGCTCCAGGACCGCGCTGATCTTGGTGCAGAGTTTTTTCGGTGGGAACTTGCGACAGCAATCGCGGGGTACTATCTCGGCATTCATCCCTTTGATCAGCCCAACGTGCAGGAAAGCAAGGACAACACGAAGCGGATCTTGGAACAATTTCAGCGCGAAGGGCATCTGCCTGCAATCAAACACAACAGTACGTTGGAAGAGCTGTATGCACAGATCAAACCAGGAGATTACGTTGCCGTGTTGTCCTATCTCCGGCCGTCGGCGAAGATCGATACGGCGCTGAAGGCGTTTCGAAAAAGTCTGATTACGCGCTATCGAATCGCGACTACGGCAGGGTATGGGCCTCGATACCTGCATTCGACGGGACAATTGCACAAGGGAGGACCAAATCGAGGCGTGTTTCTCGAATTGACGGAACTGCCATCGCGCGATTTGAAGATTCCCGGCGCCGCCTATACATTCGGAACGTTGGCGCAAGCGCAGGCGGTGGGAGACGTGCAGTCCTTGCAGTCGCATGAATGCCGTGTCGCGCACCTTTCCCTGGGAAAGCAGCCCGATGTTCACATTAAGAAGCTCTTGGCAAGCAGCCGAACGCCGACACGCACTCAGTCGAAGCGAAAACCGTCTCGTGGCCGTCGTGCATGACCTTCACTTAGTCGAGAATGATGAGGAAGTGGCAAGTGACGTGGCAGACTTCTTCATCCGGTCGGCAGGAGAGGCGAAGCATCGCCCATTTCGAGTGGCCTTGTCGGGGGGTTCCACACCGAGAACTTTGTATCATCGGTTGACCAGCGCCCGCTGTGCCGATCGCGTGAAGTGGCCGCAGGTGGAATTTTATTTCAGCGATGAACGTTGCGTGCCACCGGACCATCCCGAGAGTAATTTCAAGCTCGCCAACGATACCCTGTTCGAGCCGCTCAGCATCGAGGCCGGGCAGATTTTTCGTATCGAATGTGAAGCCGAACAGCCGGATCTGGCTGCTCGTCGTTATGAGAAGACAATCCGCCAACGATTCGGCAGTCCTTCTCCAGACTGGCCTCGGTTTGACCTGATTCTCCTGGGTCTGGGCGATGACGGCCATACTGCCTCCTTGTTCCCGAACTCCCGAGCTCTCGACGAGAAGATTCGAGCCGTTGTCTCATCGGAATCACCGCGAGGTGTGGCCCCTCGCATCACA
>DATEPO010000280.1:0-20646 GCA_035273145.1 Nitrospiraceae bacterium | reverse complement strand
TCCGGGGACAGGCCGCGCAACCGAAACCGGGGAAGGCCAGGGCATCGGAGCGACAATCAATGTTCCTATGAATGCCGGGGAGGGGGATGACACGTACAGGGAGGTGTTTCAAAAGGTATTGATGCCTGCCGCCGATGCCTTTCAACCTGATTTCGTCATCGTCTCAGCGGGGTTCGACGCACACAAGGATGATCCATTAGCCGGCATGGGATTAACGGAAGAGGGCTATGCCGATCTGACACGCGTGGTCCTCTCTATCGCAAGGCGCCATAGTCAAGGCCGTCTTTTGTCTTGCCTAGAGGGTGGCTATCATTTGCAGGCGCTCGCTGCTTCGGTGGAACGCCATCTGCTCACGCTGCTTGATTCATAGCGGCCTTGCTTAAGCGTTTGGAAAGCGTGAATAGTACGTTCAATCTACCAAGGTCGCGAGGAAGATGAGCGACATCGAAGAAAAGGCACAAACCAGTCCATTTTGATTCAGCATGGCGAGGCATGTGATGAAGCATCCATTATTGATAGACGCGGAAACACTTGAACAGAACTTGGGCCGGCCTGGCTTGGTGATCATCGATGTGAGAGGGAAGGCCGCCTACGCCTTCGGAGGTCACATCCCAGGCGCGGTCCATTCAACCTGGCATGACTATAGCGACCCGAACGCGGTCGCGAAGGGACTGCTCGATCCCGATCTCTCGACAATAGAGAAAAAAATCAGAGCGCTGGGGATCAGTCAGGACACCGATGTCGTGATCTATTCCAACCCGTTTGACAATTGGGGTGATGAAGGGCGGATGTTCTGGATGCTGGAATACCTAGGCCTGGAGAAATTACGGATTCTCGACGGCGGCTGGGTGAAGTGGGTGGCGGAGAAACGGCGGTATGAACACGGCGTCAACAACCCGGCACCCGGCACGTTCAAAGCCTCCCCACGTCCGGAACGTATTGCCATGAAAGACGAGCTCAAGCAACTCGTGAAGCGTCCTCATCCGGAAACGATGCTGCTGGATGCCCGGAGCCTTGAAGAGTATGTGGGAAAAGAGATTGCGGGTATCCCACGCCCGGGTCACATCCCCTCTGCCGTCAATGTGCCCTGGAATGGATTCCTCAATCCCGACGCGACGCTGAAGGACCCGAAGGCGATCAAGACAAGCCTTGACGAACGAGGGTTACACGAAGGACAGGAAGTCGTGTGCTATTGCACCGGCGGCGTGCGCTCTGCATGGGTGTATTTCGTGCTCAGGGTGGTTGGCTATCCGAGGGTTCGAAACTATCCCGGATCGTGGTGGGAATGGAGCCGAGATTTTGCGGCACCCACTGAAACGGATGCGAAATTACTGCATAAGATTATCAATCAAGACGTCCCGAGGCCTTCCTGAGAGTCGGCTTGACACTCCGAAAAATCACGTGTTAAGGTCACACCCGATATGGCAGTCTCCCAACCTAAGATGATGAGGAGGTGCGGCATGCAGAGGAAATGGCTTCTCGGTGCATTCGTTCTGAGCTTGGCGACCGGATTTCTCAGCGTGTCGCTTCTCTCGGCTGTCGCTTTGGCGGCCGGGAATAAACACGTCTCCGAAGCCGTGGAACACGCGAAAGAAGCAATCGAGCATGGAAAGAAGGGTCATGCCGACGTCCTGGTCAAGCATGCCGAGGTAGCCTTGAAGCATGCTGAGGCTGCTCAGAAAGATCTGAAAGATAATCCGCACGTCGCTGAAGGCGTGAAGGGACTGAAAGATGCCGTTGAACACGGTAAGGCAGGTCATGCGGATGTCGCGACCAAGTCTGCGGAAGGTGCCGTGATGCATCTATCCGAAGCTAAGTAATCGTCTTGTGCAGTGCTACAAACGGGCAGGGACATTCTCCCTGCCCGTTTTTATTTGGGGAACGCCCGTGAAGGTCGGCTTCTATCAGTTCAATCCACTCTTCGGCGAGATCACACGAAATCTCGATTACGTCTCGAACCGTTTAAGCCAGGTGCAGTGCGATCTCATAGTTCTGCCTGAGCTCTTTGCGTCAGGCTATCAATTTATTTCCAAGCAAGAAGTGGAAGAATTGGCCGAACCGGTACCCGATGGTCCGACGACTCAGCGTCTGATTGAATTAGCGCGGGCTCGCCGCACGGTGCTGGTAGCGGGTCTGCCGGAACGGGATGGCGTCCAGTATTACAACTCAGCGGTGATCGTCGGCCCATCAGGCTTTCTCGGGTGCTACCGCAAGACACATCTTTTCTATGAGGAGACGCTCTTCTTTTCTCCGGGCGAGACAGGCTTCCAGGTCTGGGACATCGGATCCGCCAAAGTGGGGATCATGGTGTGTTTTGACTGGTTCTATCCGGAATCGGCACGGGCTCTGGCGCTCAAGGGCGCCGACATCATTTGCCATCCGTCGAATCTTGTGCTGCCGCACTGCCCCGAGGCCATGGTGACGCGGTGTTTGGAGAATCGCGTGTTCAGCATCACTGCCAATCGGATCGGATGGGAAGAGCGCGGGGGTAAAACGCGGTTGACGTATATCGGGCAGAGTGAAATTGTAAGTCCACGCGGAGCGATCCTGTCTCGTGCACCATCCGATCAAGAGGACTTTTGCGTGCTGAACATCGATCCGCATGAGGCGCGTAATAAATCGCTCAATCCGTACAACGACTTGCTCCGAGACCGCCGCACCGATTTCTACAACGCCTAGCCCTTGCCTTCGGCCTCATTCGGACTTACTTCCCACTACAACACAATGGTAGGATACATCCATGAATGAAATGCTCGGAAAAGGGATCTTTCTCGTGGCGACGCCCGCCTTGCGGGATCCCAATTTTCGACAAACCGTCATCCTGCTCTGCGAGCATGGGCCG
Organism: Nitrospiraceae bacterium; assembly: GCA_035273145.1. Taxonomy (GTDB): domain Bacteria; phylum Nitrospirota; class Nitrospiria; order Nitrospirales; family Nitrospiraceae; genus JAICXS01. The sequence continues at coordinate 17,804 of DATEPO010000280.1, read as the reverse complement.
GAGGGCGCCCTTGGCGTGGTCGTGAACCGCCCAACCGCGATGTCGATTACGGAAGCCTTGCCCCAAATTCCCATCTTGGAAGGGCAGCGGCATGCGCTTTTTTCGGGAGGGCCGGTCCAGCAAAACCAGGTGCTGATTTTGTACCGTTTAGCGGAGGAGCCGACCGAGACACACCATGTCTTCGATGGAGTGTACTTGGGTGGCGACTTGGCGGCTGTGGAGCGGGTCTTAACGACGCCGACCGAGGCCGAGGCGTTTCGCGCGTATGCGGGCTATTCAGGCTGGGGACCGGGGCAACTCGAGCAAGAGATGAAAACCGGCTCGTGGATCACCTTGCCTGCCGATCCGACCGTCGTGTTTCAAAAAGACCCAGGCAGTATCTGGCCGGACATGGTGCGATCGTTAGGGACCTCGTATGAGATGTACGCAGACATGCCGGTCGATCCGAGCCTCAACTAAGGGCTGTCAGAGAACGCCCATTTGCCTGCAGAATGTCTTGCTACGTTGTTCTTTTCTTGACTGAACGACGATCGTAAAAAACGTCCCGTGTGCGAGATCTCCACTTCTGCGACCTGCTCAGGTCGGCCTTCAGCAACGATATAACCGCCAGCCTCACCGCCTTCTGGACCGAGATCGATAATCCAATCGGCCGCTTTGATCACGTCGAGATGATGTTCTACGACCAAGACTGTGTGGCCCGCATCGACGAGCTTGTTCAGCACGTTCAGCAATTTCTTGATGTCGTCCAAATGGAGCCCGGTTGTAGGTTCGTCCAAGATATAAAGGATGTCACGGGAAGCGCGGTCTTTGAGCTCAGCCGCTATTTTTAGACGCTGGGCTTCCCCTCCGGATAAGGTGGTTGCCGGCTGGCCCAATCGCAGATGCCCGAGACCAATGGACGTCAGCAGATGAAATTTTTCGCCCAGGCGAGGGGCGTCGCCGAAAAACGACAAGGCGTCGCTGACAGTCAGGTCCAGCACCTCACGAATGGTCTTGCCCTTATAGCGTACGGCCAAGACTTCCGGCTGAAAGCGATGCCCATCGCACGCTTCACACGTGACATACATATCTTCGAAGAAATACATGTCCAGCTTCTCGTAGCCGGTGCCTTGGCACCGCCCGCAACGCCCACCCGTAGTATTGAACGAAAAGTGCGCCGGCGTGAGATGGCGGCGCCTCGCCTCGGGAAGCGTGGAAAAGAGCCGGCGAATGTCGTCGAAGGCTTTTAGATAGGTCACGGGATTCGATCGAGGCGTGCGCCCGATGGGCTCTTGATCGATGAGCCGCACGCCGCCCAGGTGTTCCAAGCCCTTCATTGCTGTAAATCGGCCCATCGGCAGCGTGGCCATTCGAAATGCGCGCGCGACGGCGCAATAGAGCGTGTCCCGCACCAGGGTACTCTTGCCCGAGCCGGACACGCCGGTCACGCAGACCAACATGCCGAGAGGAAATTTGACCGTCACGTCCTTTAGGTTGTGTTCCCGCGCCCCCGCCAGGACAAGCGCTTTGCCGTTGCTGCGACGACGAACCGATGGTACCGGAATGCGCTCGTCGCCTCGGAGATAGCGGGCCGTGAGGGATTGAGAATCGGCGACGAATCGTTCGCGAGGACCGGCCGCGACGATGGCGCCGCCCCGCTCGCCTGAGAGCGGACCCATTTCCACAAGATGATCCGCGGCCAGCATCATGTGCAGGTCATGCTCAACGACGACGACGGTATTGCCGGCACCGGCAAGTTCTCTCATGATCGAAGCCAGCATGGCCGTGTCCCGGGCATGGAGACCGATGGTCGGTTCATCCAAGACGTACAGCGTCCCGACCAACCGTGAGCCGAGCTGATTCGCGAGCGTAATGCGCTGCGCTTCCCCACCGGAGAGCGTGCGGGTCTGCCGGGCGAGCGTGAGGTACCTGAGACCGACGCGCTGAAGGAAGCCGAGCTTCATCGACAGTTGGCGCACAATATCGTACGCGATGCGCGCTTCAAAATCGGAGAGTTTCAATCCGTCGAGCCAGCGCGCCAGCTCGTCAATGGTCCATAGCGACGTATCATGAATGTCTTGTCCATTGATCTTGACGTGGAGCGCTTCGGGTTTCAGGCGCGAGCCATGACAGGAGGGACAGGGGGATGGGCTCCGGTACCGGCTCAGGAAGACACGGACATGCAATTTGTATCGCTTCTGTTCCAGGTACGTGAAGAATTGATCGATCCCTTCAAAGGCCCGGTCGCCTTTCCAGAGAATGGCACGCTCCTCTTCGGACAATTTGCCGTAGGGAGTCGTCAGGCTGATGCGGCGACGTTTCATCGCCGTCAGCATCTGTTTGTGCCACCAGGCGGAGCTGGGCTTCATCCAGGGCTCAATGGCCCCCTCCGCCAATGACAGGTTCCGATTCGGGACAACCAGGTCTTCATCATAGCGGAGAATATTGCCGAACCCCTTGCACTCTGGACAGGCGCCCAGCGGATGGTTGAACGAGAACATGATCGGGCGGATCGGGTCAAACGTTCGCTCGCATTCTTGACACATGAACCGCGTACTGTAAGTGTGCGGGCCCTGGCCGATCACTTCTATGCGACAGACGCCATGGCCCTCGCGCAAGGCGCTCTCGACGGCTTCCATCATTCGTCCGCGATTGTCGGCTCGGAGCACTAAGCGATCCAATACGACATACAAATCCGTGTCTCTATGCGGAGGGAGCGCAAGCCCAGGCTGCAAGTCGACAAGCTCTTCTCCACATTTGACGCGGATGAATCCTTTCGTCAGCAGAGCATGCACGAGAGCCGCTTCGTCACCGCGCATGTCGTTGACCGGGAACAGGATCATAGCGCGCGCATTCACGAAGCGGCTCAGCAGCTCATCGACGATGTCGGCCGGTTGGTAGCCGCGCGCTTCTTGCTTGCAGTCCGGGCAAGTGGGACGACCGACCTTCGCAAAGAGCAGCCGCAGGAAATCTGAAATTTCCGTCGACGTGCCGACGGTCGATCGCGCCGTCCGGACAGAGTTTTTCTGCTCGATCGCAATCGCCGGCCGGATATTGGTCAGTCGGTCGACATCGGGCCGATCTACTTTTTCCAAAAACATCCGGGCATAGGTAGACAACGACTCGATGTACCGCCACTGTCCCTCGGCAAAGAGCGTGTCGAACGCCAGGGATGATTTGCCTGAGCCGGAGACTCCCGTGATCACCGTGACGGCGTTATGGGGAATCGTAAGTGAGATGTTCTTGAGGTTATGCTGCCGAGCGCCCTCGATAATGAGGTCACCGTTTGCATGGACAGGGGCGGTAGTAGGTGTCACGGAACCTTTCAGGTCGAACTGCAAGAGGAAATCGTACCAGGCGAGTTGTGGCGACTGCAATGGCAACCATCATTAAAGCATCATTTTCAGCAGCCCGACGGAGGACATATATAGGGTAAGGCCTCCGATCATCGCGGGCCAAAAGCCGAGGCGGGGCAGCACCAGGATGATAAAGAGCACGTAGGCTGTCCAGGGAGGCACGAAGAGCAGCAGGTGTTTGGCATAGGACATGGTGTTGTCCATACCGCCGTTGAAATAGATCAGAATGAATGTCATCCCGGTGATGGCAGGAAATGTACTGGCGAATGCGGCGGTGAATCCGCGCCCCATCGAACCCACATAGGTCGAGCCGCTTACCAAGACACCACCCAGCACAAAATACACCGCATACTTCACGACGTCGCTCATCTATCGATCTCCTTCTCAAATTGATGCAGACTGCCGCACTCATACATGCGGTGTCATTTCCTCAAAAGCTTCGCGTGCTTCTCGGGCGATCTGGTCCCCCTGCCCTGTATACCTCGATGAAAAATGAAAGACGACGAGATTTCGCGCGCCGGCCTTTCCGGCCATGATGCCGGCTTGTCGAGCGGTGAGATGATATCGCGCTCGTGCCTTGTCGGCATCGCAATCGAGGTAAGGCGACTCGCAGTAGAAGATATCGGCGTCACGAGCCAGTTCGACAATTTTCGCTTCATTGTCGTTATCGTAGCGGACATCGACGACATACACAATTTTCTGGCCGCGCGTGATGGTGACAAATTGGCTTTTCACATCGCCCAATCGGAAGGCTCGTTCCTCTTTTCGGTGCTCAAAGTACAGCGTGGCGATGAAGGAAAAGTCGTCTGGTTCGCCGTGCCAAATGTGTTGCTTCAGCTCCTTGAGCCAGGAGCCTACCGGCAGTCCGGCGGCATGGAGGCGTTCCTTATTGATGTTGATATGGAACTGTTCCTGAAGGGCGTACCCGAATGAGGGAATGCGATGGTTCAATGCGGTCGCAGTAATGGTGAACATGGGATCGACGAGCACCGGAAATGGCGTGACTGGCCCGTACGCCGTGCGTGGACGAAACACTATCTTAGGTGCTTGAAAGCTCTCGCTAGCCCGAAATACGGCGATCCGTGTTTCATGCGGGTGAAATTCGTGCACTTCGATGGTCAAGGGATAGCCATCCACCAAATTCCACGTGTACCCCTGCAACTTTCCGCCGACATTGGCAATGAGCCCAGGCGGCCCGTACAGCCGGAGGGTCTTGTCCCGGCCGAGTGCGATCCGGAGCAGACGGTCAAATCCAATGAAGTGATCCATGTGTGTGTGCGAAATGAAGATGTCATTGGCGCGAAGGAGATGGGTGGGACCGAGAAGGTCCTGCTCCCCCAGATCGAAGAGCAACGCTCGGCGCGCCCATTTTATTTCAACATAGAGCCCGGGATCGCCGAACGGGTCGTTGACGAGGTAGCTGGAAAAGGAAGGCGTCATGCTGACTGCGGCGAAGGATGCACGGCCATGTGCTGAGTTCTCGGGTCGACAAAATGCTCAACGTAGCTCAGAAGCTACGCTTCCGGTTTTGTCTCCCCTGCGGCCTTGCATCTGACCATGCCTCCTTCCCCTCGTATCGCGTTACACTTTAAATAGAAGTTTCAACGCTGAGTACATCACGATGACTTCGACCGCATGCGCGATAATGGTGGCGTAGAGATTTCTAAGCCGTACCCACATCATACCCCACACGAGTCCGTCCCAGACAGCGATCCAATGGAGATGCTTAAACGTCGAGAGCATGAATGGATCGAAGGAAAAGACGAGCGCCGACACGATGACGGCGATCCCGCTTCCAAGACACGGATACGCACGCAACCAGGAAGGCGGAGAGAGCGCCACGAGCCGACCGAGAAGAAATCCGCGGAAATTCAGCTCGACGCCGATCGCAATGAACAGGATCGCCCAAGGCAGCATGACGAAGACAGGCATGTGGGCGTGGGGGGTCTCACGCAAGAACTCGATGTCGAAGCCCAGCCACGGCACAATCCGGACAATAACCGTCACATTGATGGCACCCAGCATCACCCCGACTGCAAGACCCCATTGCAGTCCTTGAGAAAGCTGGGAGCAGGCGAGCCCGAGCCGGACAGAAGCCGCTGTATTTTTGATCGCCCATAGTGCCAAGGAGCAGTAGGCGAGGATTTGCGGAAGGAACTGAACAGCCGGAGCTCTCTGCAGCTCGGCCGGGAGAACATAGTACCCCGCGGTTGCCAGCACGGGAATCAGGGCAAGTTCGGACCACTGTTCGACCGGCGGTGCAGACGCCGGCTCGGCCCCCTGCCGCATAGGCTATTGCAGCACCATATTATAGCGCTCCATCGTAATGGCCTTGTTGCGCGTCAGATTGGACAGTGACTTGTTGTAATCGACGATGGCCCGCAGTTCGTTGCCTCGGGCAATGGCCAGATCGCGCTGGAATTGCAGCACGAAAATCGTGGTGCTCAAGCCGACCTTGAATCGTTCTTGTTCAGCCTGCAGTTGCTTTTCCGCAAGAATCCGGGCCGACCGCGTGGTCTCGATCCGCTTGAAATCCGTTCGGACCCGGCGCACGGCTTCCTTGACCGAGACGATCACTTGTTGCCGTATGCTTTGCAATGTGGACTGAGCATTCTGAGCTTCGAGCTGTCGGCGATTGAATTGACTGACCGCCGAGCGGTTGCCGAGCGGATAGCTCAAGACCAAGCCGCCGCCGTAATTGTAAAAATCGCCGCCGAAGTTCCGTTGGAGCATATCGTTTGCGCCGGCTCCAAGACCCGAGAGGCCCACTGTCCCTTGCGCCGAGAGCGTCGGCAAGAGCTGATTCTTCGCAAACTTCATGTTCAAATCGCTGGTTTCGATATTTTTGACGGCCTGTAAGATTTCCGGCCTGCGCTCGATTGCCACGTCGATCGCTTCTTCGAGCGTGATCGGTTCCAGCGCTTGCAGCGGTTGATCGATCGGTTGCAGGCGAACCTCCTGACGCAGGTCCGGTTCGGTGGGATTGAGCAACCGGCGGAGCTGGTCTTCCTGATCGTAGATCGCCTTCTCGGCAATCAGGATCTGTTCCACTCGCGAGGCCACTCCCGCTTCTGCCTGGAGGACCTCAACGGCCGACATGACGCCGGCCTTAGCCTTGGCTCGATTTCCTGCTAAAAGCTCTTCCGCCGCTTTCAAGGCGGACTGGCCCACCTTCATATTCTCATTGGCAAAAACCAGTTCCCAGAATGTTTGCTCGACCGTGGCGACGACGGTCAGTACGCGATCGCGAAAGGTTTGCTCCTCGACCTGCGCATTGTTCTGCGCGATGCGGATGAACGTCTTATTGACCTCGACACCGGCGTTACGCAGCAACGGCTGGGTCAGCGTAAATGCCAATCCTCCGGTATAAGACGGATTGAACAGAAAGCTATTGGGGCCTCCCACGAACGTGCGCTGCGGACTGTAATTAATATCGTAATTGGCGCCGGTCGCGAGATTTTGCGTCATGTCCGCCGTGAGCGTGGTCGTGTTCTGGTCGAACTTGGTCGGCTCTCCTGACGGCGCGGTCACATTCGAACCGGAGAATCCCAAAATCGGACGGTTGAGCGGAGAGACTAAGCGATTGTATTGGGCATTGAAGCTGACGGTCGGATCGAACTTCGACTGCTCGAAGAGAATATCTGTGATCCGTGTATCCTTCGTGTGACGGCTGATGGTGATATCGAGATTGCGTTCCAGCGCTTCGAGGACGGCATCCTTGAGCAAAACGGGTCGACCCAGAGTCCCTGTCGTCGGCGTCGGCTCAACCGCCCAGGCCACCATGGGCAGAGCTAACAGCAACAAGGCGAGCGCTGTCGAGATCCAACCGTTCCACCGAAGGCCTAAAGGATCCATGGGTCCTCCTAGATGACAGAATCCAGTCGCCGTGCAATATAGTGGAATTCGGTTGAGCTGTCATCAGATTCCGTTCAAAAGGCAAGGGAATCTATCGAGAATCCATGAGAATAATAGGGCAATTCTCCCTATTTTAATGGCGATGATTGGACCGCCTTCGGTCAGAGCGACCCTCATCGGCATCCGGGCTAGAAGCTTACTCGCGGTGCGGCTCTAATTTATCCCGTCCTTAGTTACTCAATCGCAGCCCGTCTCCACGGCGACTCGATTTTCGGCCATCACAAATAGGCCCTTGACAAGCGACGCTCGCAGGTCTACTATTGGTTGTGTTGATAACGGTTATCATAATCGTTACAAAGAATACGGCAGTCCAGTTTGAACGCATACTCAGGTTCCATAAGGAGTTTGTATGTATGTCTGCCTGTGTAAAGGTCTTACCGAATCCGATGTTCAGCAAGCCGCACTCAATGGGAACGTATGCCCGGACACGCTGAAGACCTGTTTTGGGCTGGAGGATGAAGATTGCTGCGGGCGCTGCGCGAAGAACATCCAGGAACTGGTCGCGATCGCAAAGAGCGCTCGCTCTCTCACCAGCACGCTGCCTATGCTGCCTCAACATCAAAGGCAGAGGCCGGCCTACTGACCCGCGTTATACTTCGAGCATGACCCTGCTTATCGTTTCGATGCGGATTTCACCATCCAGGTGACTTCCGCCACGCGCTGCCCCAACTCTTTCGCGCTTGCCCATTCTTTCTCATCGACCCCCGGACTGTCGCCTTCCGTCGTCGCGGAGGCGCCAAACGCGCCGCCGCCACTGACGACGATCATTTGATTCCCGAGCATGGCGGCCAGGATGGTCAGCATCGTCAGTTCCTTTCCGCTCGATATTTGGCCGCCGGTCGCGAACGCTGCGCCGACTTTATTTCGCATTTTCCACTCCGGAAAGATGCCGAACTTGAATTGCCAGTTATCGAAAAATGTCTTGACCTCTCCCGCCATATTCGACCAGTAGACCGGTGAACCGACGACCAACGCGTCTGCTGAAAACAGTTCTTCCGCCGTCACTTGTCCAACGCGCTTTAAGATCACCTGTGTACCGGGCACGCGTTCAGCCCCTTGCACGACGCCCTGAGCCATTTTCTCCGTATGGCCGCCCATCGAATGATAGGCCACGAGTACCGTAATGGATGGCTCATCCGCCCATGCCGGCAGGAGACCTACCCATACCAACAGAAGAGAGACGGCACATACAAGCAAGTTCATGTTGTCCTCAAGTGAGAGGTGGCACTTTTCGACGATGCTGATGATGACGAAACGACAAAGTGGAATGGCAGGAAGCGGGCCGGAGGGATTGGATCAGCAAAGACGTCTCAGTGCCGTATGGTGACCTCATCCATATGCTCTTCGACCGAGACCTCGGTTAACGTGCCGCGATAGTCGCACTTGTGGCAACGGATTCGCCATTCCTCAATCCATTTTTCCTGCACGTACGATTGGCGGCACTGGGGACAAACGAAAACTCCCTTTTTAAACAGCACACGTCGTTTTTCTTTCATAGAGGCCTCGGGTGGATGATGCAGTCCTCACCTTCGCACAGGAAGATGTCGAATTTCAAGACGCCGGCTCCCGCTCCTGAGCCTCCTGTTCATCGGGTTTTCGCTTCTTCAGCTCCTCTTCCAGGAGCACGCGCCGAAGGACTTTCCCCACGATTGTCTTGGGAAGCGCCGATCGGAACTCGATCTTTTTTGGGACCTTGAATTTCGCGAGCTCCTTGCGACAATGCTCGAATAACTCGGCCGCGCTCGCCTGTTCACCTTCCGCGGGTACGACATAGGCCTTGATGAGCTCTCCACGCAGCCCCAGCGGAATGCCGACGACAACGGCTTCTTTGACCTTGGGATGTCTGCAAAGAGCTTCTTCCACCTCGCGAGGATAGACATTCTCTCCGCCTGACTTAATCATGTCCTTCTTACGATCTTCAATATAAAAAAAGCCGTCGTGGTCCATCCGCGCCATATCACCCGTGTACAACCAGCCGTCGCGCAGGACTTGGTGAGTTTCTTCAGGTCGATTCCAGTAGCCTTGCATGACCTGTGGTCCTCGAATAACCAGTTCCCCGACCTCCCCGATCGGGAGATCGACCTGTCCGGTTTCAACATCCCGGATCGCGACATCGGTGTCGGGCAAGGGAAGTCCGATGCTTCGGCGACGTCGCTGGTCTTCAGCCGGGTGGATCGGATTGACATGGGTCACCGGCGAGGCTTCAGTCAACCCGTAGCCTTCGACCAGCCGTGCGCCGGTCAACGTTTCAAAACGGCGTTGTACACCGGGATGCAAGGGCCCGGCGCCGCTGATGCACAGCCGAATCGAACGCAAATTATGCCGTTCCAGATGCTGATAATTATTGATCGCCGAATACATGGCCGGAATGCCGGGGAAAACGGTGATCCGGTCCTGCTCGATGGTCTTCAACACCTCACCGACTTGAAAGCGCGGCAGCAGCGTGAGGCAGCCCGCCACGCTGACGGAAAGATTCTGACATGCACTCATCCCATACACATGGAAGAAGGGCAGGACTGCGAGAAACTTTTCTTCCCCCTTCCGCAGTGACGGCATCCAATGACAACACTGCAACGTATTGCCGACCAGGTTGCGATGAGTCAACATCACGCCTTTGGGAGTTCCCGTCGTTCCACCCGTATATTGCAGCAGCGCCAGGTCATCCGGAGAGACGCGGGTCAGGTGTGTTTCCAGAGGATGCCTTATGAGTCTGCGCCAAGGAATGGTTGCCGTAGAAACAGGCACATGATCTCGCTCCCGCTCCTTTCGCTTGACCCACGGATAGAGCAGACGCTTGAACCAGGGAAGATACTCTTCTGGGCCGGTGAGAATCACGCGCTTCAAACAGGTCCGACCGACCAATGGCGCAATGCGAGTATAGAATTGGGGCAAGGCGATGATGGTATCGCAGCCGGCATCCGCCACCTGATGCGCGATCTCCTGTTCGACATAGAGCGGGTTAATCGGGGTGACCGAAGCACCGGCCTTCAGGCTGCCGAAATACGCGATCACGGTTTGGGGAAGATTCGGCAGCATGACCCCGACGACACCTCTCGCGCCTTCTTCCCTCAGATGCGTCAGTGCATGTGCGAATCGAGTCGTGAGCCCATCCAGCTCGGCATATGAGATGGTGGCGCCGTAATAGCGAAGGGCGGGACGATCGGAATAATCTTTGGCGGCTGCCGAGAGAAGATCCGGCACAATAAAGTCCGGATACGACAAGGTCGAAGGTACATCAGGATCATAGTGAGCAGTCCAAACACGTTCCATGGGTGTTCCGAGGCTTGACGATTCGCTCGATGACCGTTAGGATCGTCGCATGTTGTTTTGGATGCGTGAGTTACTCTTCACGTGCCTCCTGGCCCTGGCGCTTTGTCTGCACGCTCGAGCCATGGCTGCACAAGACGGTCTGGTCCAGATTTCAACGCCCACCGGCGCGATCATTCAAGCAGAGGTTGCCGATACGACAGAGAAACGCGCCAAAGGATTAATGTACCGGGATTCGCTGCCCCAAGACCGCGGGATGCTCTTTACTTTTGCCGAACCGCAACTGTGGACATTTTGGATGAAGAACACCCGAATCTCATTGGACATCATCTGGATGGACGGCAAAAAGCGAATCGTCCACATCGAGCGCAATGTCCCCACCTGCCCTCGCACCGACGACGGATGCCCACAGTATCAACCCAATGACAATGCCGTCTACGTCTTGGAACTGGCGGCAGGCGTAGCTGATGCGTTGAAACTCCAGCGCGGTTCAGTCCTCAAATTCCAAACCCCATCGTAAGGCGTTCATCGTTATTCGTTCACATGAACTGTCAGAGGCTTTCGCACCGATTGACGATTAACGTCAGGCTGCTCAGAACGGTCTCCAGCAAGGCCGCAGGCGAAAGGAACCGCAGGCGTACCCTTGGGGTACGTTGAGGATTGCTTGAAGCCGAGAACGAAGCTGGGGACCGTTTTCAGCAGCCGGCCTCTTTATCGCGCTTGCCAGGCGCGCACCCGCCGTGCCCGTATCACGCCATCCACGCGTTCGATCGCTTTCAACACCCGATCCAAATGGGCCGTATCCTTGACCTCGATGACAAAATCGAGTTGGGCTTTCTGATCTTCGCGCGTCGTGATTTCGGCACGACTGATGTTCGCCTCGCTCTCGGAAATAGACGCCGACACATTGGCCAACACTCCCGTCTTGTCCACGGCCAACACCGACACTTTCACCCCGTGAATACTCGGCGCGGTCATGTCCCATTCCACGTCGACCAACCGTTCCTTATCATAGTCCAAGGCTTCCAGGTTCGGGCACCCGACGGAATGAATAGTCAGTCCCCGGCCGCGCGTAATGTAGCCCATGATCCGATCGCCCGGAACCGGATTGCAACATCGGGACAATTGCATCAAAAGATCCCGCCCACCATTAACCTTGACTCCCTTTTCAACCGGTTTTGGCGCGACAGACTTTGCCGTCTCTTCCGTTGTAGGCGTCCGTTCGCCGCCCGGACGAGGAATCAACCGAGTGACGACCTGTGCGGTCGGCAATCGTCCGTAACCGACAGCCGCGGCCAGTTCATCCGCCGACTCGCATCCCAAGTCGCGCGCCACCAGCAGTAATCGATCAGACTTGAACAGTTGAGCCGGCGGCAGATCATGACGGCGGAATTCGCGTTCCAACAAGCGGCGGCCGATTTCCACGCTGCGCTTTTGTTCCTCGATCTTGAGCCAATGCTTGATCTTTGTCTTGGCGCGCGAGGTGCGGACGAACTTCAGCCAGTCCTTATGGGGAACCTGTGTCGGAGCCGTCAAAATCTCCACCGCGTCCCCGCTGCTCAATTGATGCTTCAGCGGCACGATCTTGCCGTTGACTTTCGCGCCGACACAATGGTCACCGACTTCGGTGTGGATGGCATAGGCAAAATCGACCGGTGTAGATCCCTTCGGCATTTCCTTGACCAGGCCTTTGGGGGTGAACACGTAGACGACATCGTGGAACAGGTCCAGCTTGACGGTGTCCATGAACTGCCGGTTGTCGGCCAGATCCTGATGCCATTCGACGAACTGGCGCAGCAAACTGAACACCTTGCCGTCCTTGTCGTCAACCTGCCCGCGCTCCTTGTACTTCCAATGGGCCGCAATCCCGTAATCCGCGATGCGATGCATCTCCTCTGTGCGAATTTGAAATTCGACGTGTTCACCTTTCGGTCCGACAACAGTGGTATGGAGCGATTGATAGAGATTGGATTTTGGAATCGCAATGTAATCCTTGAAGCGTCCGGGAACCGGCCGCCATAACGAATGGATCAAACCCAAGACCGCATAGCAGTTCATCTTCGTGTCGGTAATCACACGGATAGCGGTGAGATCGTAGACCTCTTCGAACGAAATCGACTGGCGCTCCATTTTTTGATAAATCCCGAACAAATGCTTGGGGCGGCCCTGGACTTCGCAGGTGAGGCCATTCTCCCTCAGCGCAGCCTGTACTTGTTGCGCGACCTCTTGGATGTATGCTTGCCGATCTTCATCGCGCTTGGCGACGCGGAGCTTGAGCATGGCATACACATCCGGCTTCAGATATTTGAGGCACAGGTCTTCCAATTCATTCTTGATCCATCCAATGCCGAGCCGATTCGCCAGCGGGGCATAAATCTCCAACGTTTCTTGCGCAATCTGTTGCCGCTTGGTTTCATGCAAGTGCTCCAGCGTGCGCATGTTATGGACGCGATCGGCCAGCTTGATGAGCACCACCCGGATGTCATCGGCCATCGAGAGCACCATCTTGCGAAAGTTTTCGGCTTGCTTCTCCTCATAGTTACGAAATTGGATCTTCCCGATTTTCGTGACGCCGTCCACCAGACGGACGACATCCTTCCCAAACAGTTGCTCCAATTCACCGGGAGTGGCCAGTGTATCTTCAAGCGTATCGTGCAGTAATCCCGCGACAACGGCCGTTACATCGGACCGCAGGGCCGTCAACAATCCTGCCACGGCCAGGGGGTGCTGAAGGTAGGGTTCGCCGGATTGGCGCGTCTGCCCGGCATGGGCCTTCGCAGAAAATTCATACGCGCGCCGGACCAAATCAGCTTCCGCGTCGGGATTATAACTCTGCAGACGCAGGATCAGTTGATCGAGATCCGTGATGGTGTCGTACGGCATATTAACAAGACCGGCAGGCTCGAAGATCCTTGATCCTTAGCTGAATACGATCGAGTCCGTTCCACCGATTCAGTTCCGGCATACAGGCAAGATCGATCGAAGCCTTTGATGACAGTCCCCGTTGCGTCAATAATTCTCCCAAACGAAATCCAATGCTTTCAAACGGCGTCGAACCCGGTTGGCGAACCACCAGCTTAAGATGTCCTTCGCCGACCACCCGCACATCGAGTATTGTCAGATTGCGGACAACAAAGACGGGCTCAGGATTCCCGGCTCCAAACGGATGAAGAAGGTCTAACTCACGCACGGCACGAGGGCCTACGTCCATCAGCTTAACCTCCGCATCTACGTGAAGCAAGGGATTGCGGCCATGCTGCTCGTCCCACCGCGTAGCGATGGCCTGGAATCGCTCGACAAACTCCGGCAGGCGGGACTCCTCGATCGTGAGACCCGCGGCAGCAGGATGGCCGCCATAGCCTTTCAAGAGCCCCCGGCATTCCGAGAGAGCTCGGTAGAGATCGAACCCCGGGACGCTGCGAGCTGATCCTTTGCCGATGCCGTGTTCGTTGATCGCGATCACGACCGCCGGCCGGTGATATCGCTCCACAAGCCGGGCCGCCACAATGCCGACCACCCCGAGATGCCAGCTTCGCGAGGCGACCACCAGTGCAGTCGGGGCCGTATTCGAGTCGATGGCAGTCAGGGCTTCCATCACAGTCTGCTCTTCGATGGCCTGGCGCTCGCGGTTGAGTTGCTCCAATTGTCCGGCTATCTGGTGGGCGTCCGCCTCCGACTCGGTCGTCAAGAGCCGTACGCCCAAATCGGCATGGGCCAATCGGCCGGCCGCATTGATCCGAGGCGCCAGACGGAATGCAATGGTTTCGGCGGTACAGGCGCGTTCGACGCCCGCGACCGATTTCAGCGCGTTGATGCCCGGTCGTACGCCGCGCGAGATCAGATCCAACCCTTGCCGTACGAGATATCGATTCTCATCCTGTAAAGGAACCACATCCGCGACCGTGGCCAGCGCCACGAGATCGAGCAACGATTCCAGCGGGACCGGTCCACTGCCATATTTGGTCTGGTACGCTTGCACAACTTTATAAGCCAGGCCCGCCGAGCATAGGCCGCGGAACGGATAGCGCGAGTCTCTTCGATAGGGGTTCATGATCGCAAAGGCCGGTGGCAGGAGATCTTCGCTCTGGTGGTGATCGGTGATGATGACGTCGAGCCCGAGGCGACATGCCGCTTCGACTTCGAGGTGCGCCGTCGTGCCGCAATCCGAGGTCACGAGCAGCGTAACCCCATCGCCATGCAACCGGGCGATCGCCGATTCATTCAACCCATAGCCTTCTCGTAGGCGATGGGGAATATACCAGCTCACATTCGCGCCAAGGCGGCTGAAAAATACCAAATACAGACTCGTGGCGGATATGCCATCGACATCGTAGTCGCCGTAAAAACAGATTCGCTCCCCGGTTTGGATGGCACGATGCAACCGATCGACGGCCTGTTCAATGTCAGGGATCAGAAACGGATCATGCGTCGCGCCCTGATGGGGACTCAGCCAACGATCGGCCTGTACTTTTGTGTTGATACCGCGAGCCAGAAGGACCGACGCCGTCAAGGGGGAAACGGCGAGAAGAGAGGCCAGGGCCATCTGTTCTCGTAGATCGACATGTCGCAAGATCCATTGCTTGGGAAGCATGCCGCTCCTTGAGAAACAAGGTGGAACGAAATCAGTGCAAACCTGCGCGAATACTAGTCAGCAAAGATCTCTTTGTCAAACAGAGGGAGCTGGTACGAATGAGGTGTGATAGTCTGGCGAGAGTAAATTTCGGCGAGGGGACAGATCAAAGAACGGAAGAACTTAAAAAAAAGGCGGGCTATTCCCCGCCTTTTTGGACATAGTTCTTCACGAACTCTTCAGCATTCTCCTCGAGCACATCGTCGATTTCATCGACGAGCTTATCGATATCTTCCTTCAGTTTCTTTCCGGTTTCAGTGACCTTGGGATTCGGTTTGACCTCTTCCTTGGCTTGCGTGTCCTTTCGAGATTCCGGCCTCCGCTCTTGTTTTTCCATGGGAGTCCTCCTAGTGGACAAGCTGTCTATATCAGAGATGACTTTACCATACCCCACGGCCACAGGCTCGTCAAGCAGTCCACGACCGACGTCGAAATACTTCAAACACCTAACGAGCTGACACCGGAGGAACAACAGGATGTTCAAAAAGGCCGCTATCTCCAGCAGCCTAAAGAAGACCCACTCTTCCCCCATGCGCGACCGCAGAGCGATGAAGCGAAGCGTCACATTTCCACCCGCACGCCACGAGCCTGCCGACTAGGCTCTTTACCTACGTGCGGTAGGTCGAACCTCTGAGCGATGCAAGAACCAAGGGCAGGAAGGGGCCCGGTCTGGGCTCGCATGGGAAGGCGGTGCACTATGGCATTTTTCAACATCCTGCTAGGCCACGATTAAAGAGACAATTAGAAGCGCGACGATATTGATGACCTTGATCATCGGATTGATCGCCGGTCCGGCCGTATCCTTATAGGGATCGCCGACTGTATCGCCAGTCACAGCCGCCTTGTGTGTCTCGCTTCCCTTCTTGCCTTGCTCCTCAATGTACTTCTTCGCATTATCCCACGCGCCGCCGCCGCTCGTCATGGAGATGGCGACGAAGAGCCCCGTCACAATGCTGCCGACAAGAACACCGCCCAAGGCTTGCGGGCCCAGGACGACCCCGACGACAATAGGGGACAGCACGGGAATCAATCCGGGAATCATCATCTTTTGAATCGCCGCCTTAGTGACGATATCGACACAGGTCCCATACTCGGGCTTGCCGGTGCCTTCCATGATGCCCTTGATCGTCCGGAACTGCCGACGCACTTCTTCGACAATCAACCCACCCGCCTGTCCCACGGCTTTCATGCACATGGACGCGAAGAGGAACGGCAACATCCCGCCGAGAAAGAGTCCCACCAGGACGTAGGGATTGGACAGGTCGAATCCGCCCCCGATCGGATTCGGCCCTGCGACGGCGCGGGCGTATTCCGCGAACAAAACGACAGCCGCTAATCCTGCCGACCCGATGGCATAGCCTTTCGTCACGGCCTTAGTCGTATTCCCAACCGCATCGAGTGGATCGGTAATGTTCCGTACATCCTTTCCTAGATGCGCCATTTCGGCAATGCCGCCGGCGTTATCGGTAATCGGTCCGAACGCATCGATCGCCACGACAATTCCGGCCATCGAAAGCATGGAGACAGCCGCCACTGCGACGCCATAGAGACCGGCCGCCCAATGGCTAATGAGAATGGCCGCGGCGATCACCACGACCGGCCACGCAGTCGCCTGCATTCCCACGGCAAGACCGGCAATAATGTTGGTTGCATGACCGGTCTCACTCGCCTTCGCAATCTCCTTCACCGGAGAATAACTCTTCGACGTGTAGTAGTCGGTGATAAACACCAACGCCAATGTCACGCCAAGCCCGAGCAGCGACGCAATATAGTAATTGAACCCTGTGACGCCGGCAGCGCCGTCCATCATCCTCATGGTGATGGGATAGAATCCCACGGCCGCTAAGCCACCGGCGACAAACAGCCCTTTGTAGAGCGCCGTCATGATACCGCCGCCAGGACCCGCTTTCACAAAAAAGATTCCGACAATAGTGGCGAACACCGACAGGGCGCCCAAGGCTAAGGGATACAGAATCGGCTCCGCCATTCCATTGAACATCGTAAACGCCAAAACCATAGCGGCCACGGTCGTCACTGCATACGTTTCAAATAAGTCTGCGGCCATCCCCGCGCAATCGCCGACATTGTCGCCGACATTATCGGCAATGACGGCGGGATTGCGCGGGTCGTCTTCCGGAATGCCGGCTTCTACCTTGCCCACCAGATCGGCTCCGACATCCGCCGCCTTCGTATAGATTCCGCCGCCGACCCGCGCAAAGACCGAAATCAAACTGCCGCCGAACCCGAGGCTCAGCAAGGCATGAATCGCCTTTTCCTGGCCGACGAACGCCGAGGCAATCGTATAGAATCCTGTTACTGACAAGAGCGCCAATCCGATCAGCAGCAGCCCCGTCACCGCACCGCCGCGAAATGCCACCTGAAGCGCCGCGTTCAATCCATCATGCGCAGCCTGGGCCGTTCTGACGTTGGCTCGAACCGCGATGTTCATCCCGACATATCCGGCCAGCGCGGATGCAGAAGCGCCGATCAGAAATCCGACGGCGGTGACCAATCCGAATTTATCCGACCATATACCGGCGAGCCAGAGAAGGACAAAGAGAACCGCCGCCACCACCCCGACGGCCTTGTACTGGCGGTTCA
The DNA here is from genome assembly GCA_035273145.1 of Nitrospiraceae bacterium. Taxonomy (GTDB): domain Bacteria; phylum Nitrospirota; class Nitrospiria; order Nitrospirales; family Nitrospiraceae; genus JAICXS01. The sequence goes on along the minus strand of DATEPO010000280.1, from coordinate 56 downwards.
AATAGGCCGACGCACCTTCTTGAATCGCTTGCGCAATGCTCTGCATCTCCTTATTA
>DATEPO010000279.1:0-3751 GCA_035273145.1 Nitrospiraceae bacterium | reverse complement strand
GATCTGAATGTCCTGCTCCAGTCCGTCCGGCTTGGCGACATGCCGCATCTCCATGTCGAGGCCATCGTGCAACCGTATAATGTTCCACTCAGGGTTGACGGTGTGGTCGGTCCGTTGGTTGATACACTGGATCTGAAGACGATCGATCTGGCGCTTGCCCTAGGCAAGATCACGGCCACCGTGACAGGCAGCGCGGTCGGCGGACGTGCCAAACTCACGGTTGCGTCGCCGATTATCAACACGGCCCATCTGCCCGTTGTCCTTCCACTGGCAAAATCCGTCGAAATCCGAGATCTCTATATAGAAGCCGAGGCCGATTATCCAGCCAAACCAAATACGCCTCCGTTGGAAGCTGCGACGGTGAAAGTTCTGCGGTTCGCCGTGGTGCTCGGCAACTCCGTGCTGAATGTGAACGGCAATATTCTCGACGGCGAGGCCAGACTCATGGCGGTCTCACCGACGATCAATACCGTCGACCTTCCCCTCGTCCTGCCGCTACGAAAATCGGTCGAGGTTAAAGATGTCAAACTGTCGGCGGGCATGAAAGACCAACATGCGAAGGTGGACAACCTATCGTTCAATATATTCGACGGGCAACTGCTCTCTCAGGCCGGCCTGACACTGGGACCGTCGAGTCCCTTCGATGGAACGATCACGCTTCAGCATGTGCAACTCGGGCCGGTCGTCGAGGCCTTGATGGATCAGCTCACTGTAAGCGGAACCGCAAACGCCCACATAGCGTTGCAGGGCCGTGGCTTTTCCAAGCGTGAGTTGCTATCCGGTCTGGAAGGAAACGGCTCGTTTGCCGCGAAAGACGGCAAGATTGAAGGCGTCAACCTGTTGCAAGAAGCCGTGTCGCTCCTGAAAGCCGCCGGCATCGCGCTCGACACAACCAAGGCGACGGTATTCTCAACGATCGAAGGGAACTTCGGCATCAAGCAAGGCGTGATCCACGTCGAACGCTTCCTCATGGACAGCCGTGACTTTCAAGCCACCGGCGCCGGCATGATCGGGCTGGATCACACCCTGAATCTCAACACAAAACTTAGCGTGTCGGAAGCCCTCAGCAAGCAGATTGTCACCGCCACACCAGCGCTTCGAATAGCGATGACGGGAAGCCGAATGACCGTGCCGATGCTCATCACCGGAAGCGCGCAGGCGCCCGCCTATGCGCTCGACACCAAAGCCTTGACGGGAACAATTCAGGAGCAGGCCAAGGAACAGGTCAGAAGCGCCGTCGATGATCTGTTAAAAGGGAAGAAGCCGGATATTCAGAGAGGAAAGGAAGCGCTGAAGAACCTCTTCGGACGCTAGTACATAGGCCACACGAGCATAAGAAAGAACAGCGTCCGTGCCGATTTTCGAGACCGCTTACCCTTGCAGACGGTCGAACTCCTGCTTGATGATTCGATAACAGCCGCAAGCCGCGCTTTCGAGTCCCTTTTGATTGATCACCTTGACACTTCCGCGGCTGTAGTCGATCAGACCGGCTTTCTTCAGCATTCCGGCGGCCAGCGTCACGGTGGGACGCCGTACGCCGAGCATTTGCGAGAGGGTTTCCTGCGTCAATGGCAAGGTTTCCGTATGCACTCGATCTTGCGTCATCAAAATCCATCGCGCACACCGTTCCTCGATCGAATGCAAGGTGTTACAGGCCAGTCCTTGAGAGACGAGCACAAAGAGCGCTTGCGTATAGAGTTCGAGCCTGTGGTTTAATTCGGGGAATTTTTGGACCGCTTCTCGAAACACCTTGGTCGATAGCCTGAGCGCCTTGCCGGGCACTTCTCCAATCGATAGAATCGGCAACAGATCGGAGCCCCATAACACCGAGAGACCCAACACGCCTTCCTGACCGACCGTGGCCACTTCGACGGTGCGCTCGTCCTGCATGGAGATGACCAGCGAGAGAATGCAGTCTTCAGGAAAGTACACATTCTCGATCGCCACATCTCTTTTCTCAAGTACTTGGTTCACGCCGATGTCGATTCTCGTCGCGTGATCCAGCAGATAGTCCCGTACGTGCTTGGGGAGCTTGAGCAGGAATTGATTTTCAGCCGGCTTGTCCATGGCAGGCTCCCACTCTCATTCTGTTAAAGATTGACTGTGTTACAGATCTACATTGCTCCCATAGCTCATGGCACAGTACGGTATGGGTTATGAAGAAGCAGTTGGAAGAATCCGAGGAACTCATCTTTCATTCCGCCGTGACGATCTCGGAAACCGATCTTCTTATTGAACGATCTCGGCGACTACTCCGCCATCAGTGCCATGAGAAGTCTCGAACAGCTCCTAATCAGACCCATGCTGTAAGGGATTGCCCCTCTTCTCCTACCGAGACAGGCCTACAACCAGAGACGGACCGAATGGATATCCTGCAACAACCACTGTCGTCCGATGATGCCCGTATTCTGATCATCGACGACGATACGGCTTTGTTAACGGCACTGGCCGACACGTTGAAGATCCGACTCGAAAGGACCATCATTGATACGGCCGACAACGGCACAGAGGGATTGGCGCGTGCTGAACGGAATCGTTACAACGTTATCCTTTGTGATATCTCAATGCCGGATATCGATGGACTGTCTCTGTTGCCTCAACTCAAGGACGTCTCCCCACACTCTGGAATCATTATGATGACCGGACATGGAGATGAATCGACCCGAAGAACCGCAGCATGCCTCGGCGCAGTCGACTTGATCCATAAGCCGTTTGATCGGCCCAGTCTTGTGCGTACGCTCAAACAGATCTTGCAGACTCAACAATCTGCATAGGCGTAGCCTTAGCGCTTCTCTCGGCTTAGAGAATCCACTTCTCTACACGATTCTCCAGTCTTCACCGTCTTTCGCCACTGCTCATAAGACCAGTCTTCCGGCTTGCGCGGAACCTCGACGGGGACAAACGCCAACAGCGTCTCCCGCGCCGTGACCCAATAACCCGATAGGGTCAACCATCGTAAAAGTGGATTGGTGACGGTCGCCTCCGTGACCGTGACTCGCTTGATCGCCAATGGATCATCGTCAGGAATACGCCGCCCTGGTGCAGTCGAATACGCCGCGGTGTAACCGCATTGACGCGCCACTCGCATGACTTGTCCATTAAACGCGCCATACGGATAGGCCACGTCCGTCACGGGATGGCCGACCTGCGCCTCCAGCCGCTGTTTCGAGGCGCACAGCTCGCACCAGAGTTCTTCTTCGGACAGATCCGGCAACCAGGGATGCGTCAACGTGTGGGAGGCGATGACCAATCCGGCTCGATCCAGTTCGCGAACCTGCTCCCACGTCATCATGCCGTTCTTCCCAATGAGCGGCGGCATGAGAAACAGGATGGCGGCGACTCGTCGGTCCTGGGCACTTGGGGCGAATGCCTCATAGACGCTGCGATAAGAGCTGTCCGTCGTGGCAATGACAGGATGCGGTGCCGCTCGCGCCGAATCGAGGATCGATACCAAACCTTCAGGCGAGACATCGAGCCCCTGCGGTTGAGGAACCACGGAATGAAACATGAGGACCACCGGAATGCGATGCATCGAGATATAGCCGACAGCGGACATGAGGCCGACCAGCACGATAAGCCCGATAGCGATGACGATCCGACGCAACATAGCGAGAACCACGGTAAGAGATTAGTTGATCGGCCCCTAAGAACGCCTGCTATGGAGAATTAAGCGTGGAGACGCACGAGAATACCTTCGTCCGGTCCCAGATCGACATGAGCCGAATGGAACGACTCGCCGGCTGCATGCGGG
>DATEPO010000278.1:0-38083 GCA_035273145.1 Nitrospiraceae bacterium | reverse complement strand
TGCCGGACCGACGACCGCTTCTCCTCTTTCCACCATACCACCCGCGCGGCCGGTGGTATCGGGAGAGAAGAAACGCGACATTGTCGCATTGACCCCGGAAGAAGGTTTGAAGGATAAGCTGAAGAAGCAGAAAAAGGCTGTTCGGACTCGCGAAGAAGAAGACGTGAAAGTTCGGGCGGATGTGACGCGGTGGCAAGATCTGCGCGCTATTCCCGTTCACCGTCGTGAGGATCGGTCTCGCCATCTTCAACCCTCGCCTGTCGCAGAAATTACCAAGCCGCGGAAGAAGATTATTAAACTATCATCAGGCCTTACGGTAAAAGAATTAGCCGAATTGATTGGTCAGCGCCCCAGCGATCTGATTCGGAAGTTAATGGAAATGGGACAGATGCTCACGATGAACCAGCCGATCAATCTAGATGCGGCCGTTCTGTTAGCGGAGTCGGTCGGGGTAAAGGTCGAAGTGTCATCCGACAAGGAGGGCGAAGCGCTTCTTGAGGATGCAGGCGCAGAAGTCACAGAGCAAGAGGTTCTCGAACCACGTCCTCCGGTCGTGACCATTATGGGGCATGTGGACCATGGGAAGACATCCCTGCTCGATGCGATTCGAGAGACAAAAGTCACCGAGCAAGAGGCGGGCGGCATTACGCAACACATCGGCGCGTATGTGGTTCAGACGAATGGAAAGCGAATTACTTTTTTAGATACCCCTGGCCATGAAGCCTTTACCGCCATGCGGGCCCGCGGAGCTAAGATTACCGATATCGTCATTCTCGTCGTGGCTGCCGACGATGGGGTTATGCCACAGACCGTCGAAGCGATTTCTCATGCCACGGCGGCGAATGTGCCGATCATTGTGGCCGTCAATAAAATCGATAAGCCGGGTGCGAATATAGATCGGGTCAAGCATGCGTTGGCCGAGCACAGCCTCATTCCTGAAGCGTGGGGCGGACAAACCATCTTTGTTGAAGTATCCGCGAAGCAGAAGTTGGGACTCGACACCTTGCTTGAAATGATTTTGCTGCAGGCCGAGGTGTTGGAACTGAAAGCGAATCCAAGTCGAATGGCAAAGGGCGCCGTGGTGGAAGCCAGACTGGAGCGTGGACGTGGTCCTGTGGCAACGGTCCTGGTACAGAGCGGGACGCTTCGTATTGGGGATGCGTTTGTCGTCGGCACATTCAGCGGTCGTGTCCGTGCTTTGGTCTCAGACACGGGAGCCAAAGTCTTGGAAGCCGGACCTTCTGTTCCCGTTGAAGTGAACGGATTGCCTGGTGTGCCGGCGGCCGGCGATCAATTCGTCGTGGTTGCTGATGAACGAATCGCCCGAGAAGTGGCTGAAGATCGATTGCAAAAGCAGCGGACGACCGAATTAGCGGCCGGGTCCGGTAGAGTGACCCTGGATGACTTGTACGCTCGCATCAAGGAAGGCGATGTCAAGGAACTCGCGTTGGTGATCAAGTCCGATGTGCAAGGTTCGGCGGAAGCGCTCTCGGATGCGGTTCAAAAGCTCTCGACGGCTGCCGTGAAATTGCGTGTCATTCATAGCGGCGTCGGCGGAATTACAGAAACGGACGTGTTGTTAGCCTCGGCCTCGCGTGCCATCATCATCGGGTTCAATATACGGCCGGAGCCGAAAGCGGCTGCGTTGGCGGAACGTGAAGGCGTCGATATCCGGCTCTATACCATTATTTATGACGCGATCGCCGATATCAGAGCCGCCATGGAAGGGCTGTTGGAGCCAACGCTGAAGGAGCGGGTGTTGGGCCGGGCCGAAGTGCGCCAGGTCTTTACGATCCCCAAGGCCGGAACGATTGCGGGGAGCTATGTGATCGACGGAACCATTTCAAGGGCGAGTGAGGGAGTACGTGTCATTCGAGATCATGTCGTCGTCTACGAAGGAAAGTTAGGGTCGCTACGGCGGTTCAAGGATGATGTGCGCGAAGTGCAACAAGGGTACGAGTGCGGAATTGGTGTTGAAAATTTCAGCGATGTGAAGCCGAGCGATATTCTCGAGGTTTATACCGTTGATAAAGTGGCGGCCAAGTTATAGGGCCACCTGCCTGGTACTTCTTTCCTGCTCCATCATGATTATCGGGTTGTGCACCGTTGAGTTGTTCCTTCCGGAAAGCCACTCGCTGAAGGAGAAACGGCACGTGCTTGTGAGCCTGAAGGACCGCCTACGGGAAAAATTCAATGTGTCTGTGGCAGAGGTCGGAGATCACGAGCTCTGGCAGAAGGCGGTGCTTGGAATGGCTTGCGTGGCCAACGAACAACAACACGTCAATCGGGTCTTGGACCAAGGTCTCAATTTGATTCGATCGGTTCCGACCGTTGATCTATTGAAATTTCAGGTCGAATTTCTCTAGTGCGTTCATTATGTCAAAGACAGCCTATAAGCGCTCGACGCGAGTTGCCGATCAGATCCGCATGGAAGTTGCCGATATTCTCATGCGAAAGACAAAAGACCCTCGCGTGGGAGTCGTTACCGTGACGGATGTCGAACTGACGAGCGATCTCCGACTCGCGAGAATCTTTGTGACGACCGGTCCCGATGAGAAGCAGGAGGCTGGCGCGCTGGCCGGTCTCGCGAAGGCGGCCGGCTTTATTCGTGCTGAGCTCGGGCGGCGGGTGAATTTGCGGTATACGCCGGAATTGATTTTCCAGAAAGATACCACCGGCCCACGCGGTGATCGAATTTTATCGATTCTGCGCCAATTGGAAGAGTCGTCGGACACGTCGGTAGACGTTCCGATCCCGCTGAAGTCAGAAGACCATCCTGGGAATTAACCGACTCATGTTGGCGATCAAAGAACGAGGACAGGGGCTGGCGATCGTGGAGGGCATTCTCAATGTCAATAAGCCGACGGGATGGACCTCTCACGATGTCGTGGCCAAGCTGCGTGGTGTGCTGAGAGGTAATCGAGTCGGCCATGCCGGCACTCTGGACCCGGCAGCCACCGGAGTGTTGCCGGTACTCGTCGGTCGGGCTACGCGTATCGCCGAATATTTGCTGGATTGGGAGAAGGAGTATCAGGCCATTCTCCGTTTGGGCCAGACGACGGATACGTTGGACGCGACGGGCAGAGTATTATGCGAAGCGTCAACCGCTGGACTGACCGACGAATCGATCCGTAGCGCGTTTACTCGATTTCAAGGCGAGATCGACCAGCTTCCGCCGATGTATTCGGCCGTCAAAGTGGCGGGGATGCCGTTATATCAAGCGGCACGAGCTGGGAAAACCGTTGAGCGAGCCTTGCGCCGAGTGACTGTCCATGAGATCCAGGTCTTGAAGATCAATGGGTGTGATGTCACGTTCCGCATGCGATGTTCCAAGGGGACATACGTTCGAACGCTCTGTGCCGACATCGGCCAGGTGCTCGGGGTCGGTGGACATCTGCTCGAATTAGAACGACGGCGCGTAGGGCCACTGCACGTCGAGCAATCGTGTACGATCGATGCCGTCGTCAACTCGGGTCGGATGGGCCATATTTCCCATCAACTGCTGACGTTGGACGAGGCGCTGGCCCACATACCGGTGTTGGTGGTGAACCAAGCGGCAGCTGAACGTGCACGACAAGGTGTGCCCATTCCTTTTCATGCGGTGGGATGGGACAGAATATCAGACCGGGGTGTTTCTCTGAGCGGGCGAGTCGTTCGCCTCAAAGATCCCGGTGAGCGATTATTGGGCATCGGATTAGTTCAGGGAGATTCGCCCCATGCCGAGGGCGTCGTGGCCATGATGAAGGTGTTGGTGGAGACTGGGCAACAGATCACAGAGTCTAACTAATAGAAGGAGTGAGCGATGGCTCTTACAAAGGAAGCGAAGACAGGTGTAATCGAACAGTATCGGCATCATGGCACGGATACGGGATCGCCCGAGGTTCAGATTGCCATTCTTACGAATCGCATTACGTATCTGACCGATCACTTCAAGGTCCACCGCAAGGATCACCATTCCCGTAGAGGACTCTTGCAACTCGTCGGCCGGCGGCGGCGGTTGCTGGATTATTTGCGGCGTCACAATGTGGCTCGGTATCGTTCGACGTTGGAGCGGTTAGGGATTCGAAAGTAACTACACTCTGCGTTTCGCACAAAATACCGCGAAGCGCTAAGGGCTGTTCTCACAGGTGAACACGGACATCGGCTCAAGGCAAAAGTTAGGACGTCTGCACTTTTTACTCTTATACTTTTATTTCGAACAAGCTTGAGCCAATCTCTGTGGGCATCTGTGGAGCAGAAGCAAGGAGATCACAGATGATGCATGTTATTGAAATTGAATTGGCGGGTCGTACATTGCGCCTTGAGACCGGGCGAGTCGCCAAGCAGGCGGACGGATCAGTCCTCGCCTCCTATGGAGATACGGTGATACTGGCGACGGCCGTCGCGTCACAAACGGTTAAGCCAGGAATCGACTTCCTGCCACTGACCGTGGATTATCAAGAGAAGGCCTATGCAGCCGGAAAGATTCCAGGCGGCTATTTCAAGCGAGAGGGACGACCATCAGAGAAAGAAGTGCTCACGAGCCGCTTGATCGACCGCCCGATGCGGCCGCTGTTTCCAGAAGGATACTATTTTGAAACGCAGGTCATTACCTCAGTCCTCTCTGCCGATCAGACCGGCTGTTCAGATGTCGTCGCAATGACGGCCGCATCTGCCGCATTGGAGGTGTCCAGTATTCCGTTCCAGGGACCGGTCGCCGCGGTCAAGATCGGACGGGTCAATGGACAGTTCATCGTAAATCCCGATGTAACGACGTTTGAAACCTGCGAGCTCAGCTTGGTTGTTGCCGGGACGGCCGATGCCGTCATGATGGTGGAAGGCGGGGCGAACGAACAACCAGAATCCGTTATGATTGAAGCGATCGAGGCGGCTCATCGTGAAATCAAGCGCATTGTGGCAAAGATTGGCGAGCTGAAAGCCGTGGCGGGAAAGCCCAAACGGCAGATCAAGGCCGAGAACATCGATTCGACCCTGACCGATCAGGTCCGCCATCTCGTTGGACAGCCGATTCGTGAAGCGATTTTGATTCCCAACAAGACCGCTCGCCAGGAACGCCTCGATCAGATCCGTGATGAAGCGGTCGCGAAGCTCAAGACGGAGGACCCCAATCGCGAGCGACACGTGAAGCTGATATTTCACTCCCTGGAATATACGGAAGTGCGTGAGATGATTCTGGGTGGCGTACGCGCTGATGGGCGTGGACCGGCCGATATTCGACCGATCACGAGTGAAGTTAGTGTCCTGCCACGCACGCATGGATCGGCGCTCTTTACGCGCGGCGAGACGCAGAGTTTGGCCGTCGTCACGCTCGGGACGACCGAGGATGAGCAACGGATTGATGCCTTAGAGGGTGAGTATTATCGGGCTTTCATGTTGCATTATAATTTCCCGCCGTTCAGTGTCGGTGAGGCGCGGCCGCTTCGGTCGCCGGGACGTCGCGAGGTGGGGCACGGAGCCTTAGCCGAGCGCGCCTTGCGCCCAATTATTCCCACAAAAGAAAAGTTCCCTTATACCTTGCGGATTGTCTCCGACATTCTCGAATCCAACGGATCCTCATCCATGGCGACCGTCTGCGGCGGAACGCTGGCGTTGCTGGATGCCGGCGTCCCGATTAAAGAACCGGTGGCCGGCATTGCCATGGGATTGATCAAGGAAGGCGAGCGTGTCATGGTCCTTTCCGACATCTTAGGGTTGGAGGATCATCTCGGTGATATGGATTTCAAAGTCACCGGGACGAAAAATGGTGTAACGGCGCTGCAGATGGATATTAAGATCGGCGGCATCACAGCCGATCTGATGCGTCAGGCGCTCAACCAGGCCCGTGAAGGCCGGCTCCATATTTTAGAGCGGATGGCGGCGACGCTAAGCGCACCGAGAACCAAGCTGTCGGCGTTTGCGCCACGTATTTTTACGATGAAAATTAAGCAGGACAAAATACGCGACGTCATCGGCCCAGGCGGGAAGATGATCCGCAGCATCATTGCGGAGACCGGCGTCAAGATCAATGTCGAGGACACCGGTGATGTGTCGATCGCCGCCGTGGATGAAGAATCCGCTCAGAAAGCGAAGGATATGATTAGCCGCCTGACTGAAGAGGTTGAGACCGGAAAGGTGTATCTTGGCACCGTGCGGAAAATCATGGATTTTGGGGCGTTCGTCGAAATCCTTCCTGGAACGGATGGATTGGTGCACATCTCGCAATTGGCGCATCATCGTGTGAAGGCTGTGTCCGATGAGGTCGCTGAAGGAGATCAAATTATGGTCAAGGTGTTGGAAGTCGATAAGCAAGGCAAGATCAGGTTGAGCCGGAAGGAAACGATGCCCGCGCCCACCGCACCTGCCGCCGGCTAAGCTAATATGTACCGAAAAATAGTGCTCGATAATGGAGTCCGCGTCGTGACGGAACGCATGCCGTCCGCCAAATCTGTCACCGTGGGCATCTGGGTGAATGTCGGATCGCGTGATGAAGAAAGGGGTGAAGAAGGATTCTCCCACTTCACCGAACATATGTTCTTCAAAGGCACTCGCACTCGGTCTGCTATGCAAATCTCACGGGAGATCGATGCCTTGGGCGGCGAGATGAACGCCTTCACCGGACGCGAAACGACTACCTTCTACGTCAAGGTCCTCGATCAACATCTATCCCAAGCCCTGGCCCTCCTGTCGGACCTTTTTCACCACGCCAAATTTGCATCGAAAGAAATCGAAAAAGAAAAGCAGGTCGTCCTGGAAGAAGTACGAATGGTAGAGGACGATCCTGAAGATCTCGTGCAGGATTGGCACATGGAACAGGCATTTCATGGGCATCCTCTTGGACGCCCCATTCTTGGGCAGGCTGCCGTGATCAAAGGATTAAGGCGGGCGCGTCTTCTTGATTTCGTGGATGCCCATTATCATCCGGCTGAAACGGTGATTTCGGTCGCCGGAAATTTTCATATGAAGGAGATGGTTCCGCTCCTGAGCCGGTGCTTCGGCAGTTTCAGTAAACCACAGCGCCCCAAACTCAATCGCTGGCCCCCAGCGGTTCACGCCGGTCTGTACACACGCCACAAACCACTTCAACAGGCGCATGTCTGTCTCGGTCTAAAGGGACTTCGGTTAGATCACAAGGATCGATATGCACTCTATGCATTAAACTCGGCAGTCGGGGGGAGCGTCAGCTCAAGATTGTTTCAAGAAGTCCGTGAGAAGCGCGGCTTGGCATACTCCATTTACTCCTATGCTTCTTCCTATTCGGATACCGGCACATTGACGGTCTATGCTGCGACCAGACCGCGAGAAGCCGCACGTGTGCTCGAACTGGTACGTCGCGAGATGAAGCGCTTTCATAGGCATGGGATAGATAAGAAGGAATTGCAGCGAGTGAAGGACCAGATAAAAGGCGGACTCATGCTCAGTGTGGAAAGTACCCAAAGCCGCATGAGTAAATTGGCTAAAGATGAGCTGTATCAGGGCCGCCATCTATCACTGGAAGAAATGACGACTGAAATTGATCGGATCTCAGGCGATCAAATACTCCGCCTTGCTCATGAGCTCTTCGATTCTGAGTCCCTATCGGTGACGGCTATCGGTCCGATTTCACGGCGCTCGCTTCACAGCGCCTTGAATTAATTTTCAAGGAAAGATCATTCTTTTTAGTCAGTTACATGCAACGCGTGATGGCGAATCAGGCTAAATAATTTCTTGACAAGCCTTGTTCGATTGAGTACGATCACCTCCTACTTATGAGTAATCCTCTTGCTAATGTGCGAATAAAAGAGAAAGGAGGTGCGCACTTTTTCATGACCGAGGCATCTTTCTCTTTCTTTAGGCCTTTTGAGTATTATCTTTTCTCGATCTCTTAGATCAAGTGAGGGCATTATGTGGGATTTTATGAAGGAGGGACAAGGTATGAGAAGGGGCGTTATTATAGCCGCAATATCTACAGTGTTTTGTGCCGGCGTGCTGACTTCCGGGCTTGTTGTTGCAGCGGACGATCCGCCTGGCGCTGGTGGCGTATCTAGTAAAATTGCTGGAGGACAAGCATTGAAGGGCGAACCGGTCAAGAGTTTAAAAGGCCGGGTATGGTCTCAGTGGGCAGATAACCCCGATAAAGAAATTCTCTTCGGCGTTCAATATTGGAATACCGGCGATCCGGCTTCGGGAAATCCGGCTGGCCGCACATCGAGCGATTTGGACGTGAAGCCGCCGGACCCTCTCTTTACCTGCTGCGCATGGGGATTTACCGGTGGACCTGAGAAGAATAATCCGTATTCCGGATGGTATCATGCTGCCACTACAGTTCGCTTAAGCGTGAAGGACAAGGCGTTGATGGACCAGATCATTAAGGCCTCGCAGGATCTCGTCGCCATGGAGGTCACGCTGGATGGTCGGACCATTACTGGATTCAAGGTTCTCAAGGATTAGCACTACGTACTGCCGATAATTATCATTAATAGAATTGGTAAGGAGGGTGTAATCATGACACAGACGAAGGGATGGGCGTTTGTCGCCGCCATGGCTCTAGTCGCCGGCATGGCCACGACCGCCCTTGCAATCGAAGCGTTCCAGGAGCGGTTCGAGTGGGGGGATATGAGCAAGCCGACCACGCTCCAAGGGCGGGTGATCATTCTTGACCCTTATGACGAGGCGGTTTGGATCAATATTGCGGTCTTCGGTGGAAATGCGGAAAGCGGATACTTCTGGCAGAAAGTGCAACCAGGGAAAAATTTGAAATTTTATGCGGCAAACAAGGAAGTATTCGATCAACTGAAGTCAATGGCGCGCCCACATGCTGGGCCGGCTGCCGCGAAGGAAGTACCACCCGGCTCTCCGACAACCCTCGTGGAATTTACTGCACAAGAAGTCGAACAGAATCGACGTGTCATTTCATCGGTGAAGAAGCTCCCTGAAAACGCGGGCGAACCTAGCCAGCCTCGGAGCATTTCGGCCCTGCGGATGAAGGAGTGCGAAGGAAAGAGTGAATATGATGCCGCTTGCTACAAGGGGAAGCAAGAGCTGAATACTACGCCCAAGGGGGAAAAGACTCTTCCTATGCAGTATGATGTGTTACTGCCTGGTGGAAAGCCTGTTGCTGGTCTGATTCCATGGACCGCTCCATATAATGAAGGAAAAGGATCGAGCAGCAGTCATTAAACTTTGATGCTGTGTGAAAAAGGCGGTGGCTTCACAAGCCACCGCCTTTTTTATTTGATGCGTTCGCCTAACCGGCGCTGAAGGTCGGCCAGTCGATTAAGAGCTTCTAGTGGAGTCATTGAAAATAGATCCATTTGCCGGACTTCATCGATTATAGGATGGGGGATCGGAAGTGTCGGATCAGGAAGCCGTGGGCTGGCATCGCGGTTCTCGCTTATTAGAAACTGATTCGATGAGGAAATGTTGGCGCACTCTAGTTGCGCCAATACTTCTCGAGCTCGAGTGATGACGACAGGAGGCAATCCGGCTAGTTGGGCGACATGAATCCCATAGCTGCGATCAGCGCCGCCTTCGATGATTTTTCTAAGAAATAGAACTTGTTCGCCCCGCTCCTTGACCAAGACCGTGTAATTCTTCGCCCCTTCACGCTGTTGAGCTAATTCGGTCATCTCGTGGTAATGGGTGGCGAAGAGAGTTCGTGCACCGAGGCGGTCCGGATCCAAGATATACTCGGCCACAGCCCACGCGATACTCAGTCCGTCATAGGTGCTGGTTCCTCGACCAATTTCATCCAGGATGATGAGACTGCGACGAGTCGCGCAACGCAAGATTTGGGCGGTTTCTGTCATTTCCACCATAAATGTACTCTGGCCGGCCGCTAGATTATCGCTGGCGCCGACACGCGTAAAAATTCGGTCCACCACACCGATCTCCGCGCTACGGGCTGGAACAAAGCTTCCTATTTGTGCCAGGAGCACAATGAGGGCAATTTGCCGGAGGTAAGTGCTTTTCCCGGCCATATTGGGGCCGGTTAGCACAATCAAGCGGTTCTGATCTAAATCAAGGTATGTGTCATTCGGGATAAATCCTTCCGATGAACCGAGATGTTCCACGACGGGATGTCGGCCGTCAACAATGCGAATTGTTCCTCCCTCATGAAGCGTAGGGCGAACGTATCGATGGAGGGCGGCAGTTTCAGCCAAGCTGGCGAGGACATCGATGACCGCGAGGACAGATCCCATGGCCTGGAACCTCGGTGACTCCTTCGCCAATTGCGCACGAAATTGTTCAAATAATTCTTGCTCCAAAACAATGAGTTTGACATCTGCGCCTGTCACCCGGGTTTCCAACTCTTTCAGTTCTGTCGTGGTAAATCGTTCGGCGTTCGCGAGCGTTTGTTTCCGAACGTAATGGTCGGGAACACGAGCCGCATTGGTCTTGGTTACTTCAATGTAATAGCCGAAGACGTGATTGAAGCGAATTTTCAGCGATTCAATCCCCGTCCGTTCTCGTTCCTGAAGTTCTAATTTAGCGATCCACTGTTTCCCTTCCCGGCAAGTACGGCGAAGCTCATCGAGGCTGCCGTGATATCCGTCTTGGATGATGCCCCCTTCACGAATCGTCGCAGGCGCATCCGGAAAAATCGTCCGCGCGATCAGATCATGCACATCGGTCAAGTCATCCCATTCCTGAACGAGCTCTTGAAGCAACAGGGCTTTGAGGGAAGACAATAAGACTCGTAACTGCGGCAGAGTCACCACCGATTGTTGCAGCGCCAGCAATTCCCGAGGGGTGGCGGCTCCCATTGAGAGACGGCTACTCAGGCGCACGAGGTCCTGAACGGTTCGAAGCGCGGTCCGGATAGACATACGGACAGACATCTCCTTCAACAGTTCATCCACTGCTTCATGACGGGCATGAATAGCAGTTGGGCGAAGCAAAGGCCGTACAATCCATTCTCGTAGCAGGCGCCCGCCCATCGCTGAGACCGTCTTCTCTAAGACGGCACGTAGTGTCGCATCCTGTCTGACGTCGGACAGAGATTTGAGCAGTTCCAAGTTGCTAATTGTGTTGCCATCAAGATGCATGCATTGATGGCCGTGCCGGATCTGCAAACGGGCGATATGGCTTAGATTGACCGTCGGCTGGGTGTCTTGTACATAACGCAGTACCATGCCGGCTGCTTGGATTCCGAGGCTCAGTCCTCGGCACCCGAACCCCTCCAGGGAAGCCACGCCGAAATGCTCGTGTAGTAAGCGCTGTGCCTCGATAAGCCCGAGAGACGCTCCGTTTTGCGGACAGAGTCGCGCTCCGCGAATCAAGTGCAGGCCGGATTGCACCGATGGAGAGAGAGTGGAGGAGTACAGCAGTTCGCGAGGTCCTATACGATACAGTTCATCGTGCAAGTCGGCCGAGGCGGCTTCGCCGAACAATTCCATCACCCAAAATTCGCCCGTCGATGAATCGAGGGCGGCGAGCCCAAACTGTGGTGCAAACATCTGATGACCGAGCTGAGCGGGAGATGCGATAGCGACTAAAAAAATCGATTCAGTAGATGGAAGGAATTCAGTATCAGTCAACGTCCCCGGTGTGTACAAGCGGACGACTTCCCGCCGCACGAGACCTTTGGCCGATTTGGGATCTTCTACCTGATCGCAAAGAGCCACTGTCCGACCGGCTTTCAGCAACTTGGCGATATAACCGGTGGCGGCATGGTAAGGCACTCCGCATAGGGGGACAGGATTGGCACTCGATTTGTCGCGTGACGTCAGGGCGATGCTGAGCAATCGGGAAGCGATCTCCGCATCCTCATAAAACATCTCATAGAAGTCGCCGACGCGAAAAAACACAATGGCATCCTGATAGAGGTGCTTGACCTCCCAGTATTGCCGCATCAGGGGAGAGAGGTCGGCCTCAGTCATTGCCCAGTTCCTCTACAGAGGGATTTTCGGATGGAGGGGAGAGTTTACCGAGGGAGTGGCGCAGTTCTTCCAGGTCGGCTTCCGCTTCTTGCAACGCCTTCGTCTTCCGTCTCAACTCAATTCGTCCTCGTACCCATGCCGGGAACAGGAGAATTGACGCGACCAGCAGTCCAATGGCGAACGCACTCAAGATGGGCTTGTAAATTGGTGTTGAGGCCGATAGTTGACCAAAAAAATAGCGGAGTGTCACTTCCTGTTCCTGGTTGTGCAGGAAAAAGGAGAGCGACAGCAACAGCAATATTCCCACCAAGACGAGTCGAATCATGGTTGTTTAGGGAGGCGCATTTGACCGCCCGTCGATGGCAATCGACTAGTCTGGTCGAATATACTCGTCAAGACCTGACGTGAGTATGGTCCTGTCGCGGCGATGATGATGGTTCGTTCAGTCTCGCTCTGATGCGCGAACCGTATGTCAACCCGATCGAGCGGCAGTTCGTTCATCGCTCGTTCAGCCCATTCGACGGCGACGATGGTTCGTCCATCGAAATACTCCTCCAAGCCGAGATGTGGCATGGTCTGGGGAGATTCAAGCCGGTACAGATCGGCATGCGCCAGAAGAAGTCGGCCACGATATTCATGGATCAAGACAAACGTGGGGCTACTGACGCTACGCGGCGCGGCGCCTAATCCTGCGGCAATTCCTCGGACCAACGCTGTTTTCCCTGTTCCTACTTCGCCATACAGAGCAAACACCTCGCCCCCTTGCACGCCGTTTCCAATCATGGCACCGAGACATTCCGTATCTGCGACAGAGCAGGATGCCAGCGACCATGAAGGTGGGAACGCGGAGTTGGAGGCAGATGTCAATTTCACCGAGGGCTTCGATGATGGCGCCTGGCGATGCTTACGCATGGACCGTCTGTTTCAACGCAAAGGGAATTCGGGCAATCAAATCACCGGCAAGCATCCCGGCTTGGCCGAACTCGGCAGCGGCCAGGTCGCCGGCCAATCCGTGCAGGTAGGTGCCGACGCATGCCGCATCCCACGGATTCAACTGCTGCGCTAACAAACCGACGATGATGCCGGTCAACGCGTCACCCGTCCCGGCGGTCGCCATGCCGGAATTTCCGGTCGGACAGACAGCCACATGCCCATCCGGTTTTGCCACAATGGTGCGAGCTCCCTTTAAGACCAGAATGACGCCATGTTTTTCGGCAAAACGTGTGGCTGTTCCGATTCGATCTCCATTGACAGATTGCGCACTGGTTTTGTCGAGGCGCGCCATTTCTCCGGGATGAGGAGTCAAAATCGGACAGGACTTGCACGTATCGAGGAGTGCAGGTTTTTCACTGAGCGCATTTAAGCCGTCTGCGTCCAGAACAAACGGCTTTTCCATCCGCCTCAGCAAGGCGTGCACGAGCATCGAGGTGTCCGCGTGCGTCGTGAGGCCGGGGCCGATCGCTGAGGCGCTTCGCGCATTCGCGAAAGAGACGAGCTGTTCTAGGCCCGAAGACGCCAAAGTCTTTGCCTTCGTCTCAGGCATGGGCACTGTCATGGCTTCAAGTAGTTTCGCTTCGAGAATAGGATTCACGCTGGCAGGAGTGGCGACCGTGACGAGTCCCGTCCCGACTCGGAGTGCTGCGGTGGCAGCCATAACGGCTGCGCCGCTTTTTCCGATTGAGCCGGCAATAATGCCGGCATGTCCGTATGTTCCTTTATGAGCGGAGGGAAGTCGCCTGGGAATGAGCCGGCGTAGATCTTCCGGTGCCATCAGTGAGATGTGGCTCTCGATGGAGTCGGTGTAGGCGCGTGGAATGCCAATATCCCAGATAGTAACCTGACCGGCATGATCGATTCCGGGGCCAAGATATAACCCTCTCTTCGGCAACCCAAACGTGACCGTGAGCGAAGCGCGCACCGCCGATCCTAAAACAACGCCCGTATCGGCATGAATTCCAGAAGGGAGATCAACTGCAATGATTGGGCATTCCTTCTCGGCACCGATTTCATTCAGAAGGTCGATGGCGACCTTATACATACCGGAAACGGGCGAAGAAAGACCCGTTCCCAACAGAGCATCAACAGCAAGATCGGCGGATTGAAGCTCGGATCGAAGGCGATCAGTATTCGGATTCACATGGACGCAGGCAGAGCCGGCCGCCGCGACAAAGCGCCGATACATCCGACCTGCATCTCCTTGTAAGATTTTCGTATGTGCCAGGAGGAGAACGGATGGGCGGGCGCGCTTCCGCCGAAGTAGGCGGGCCACGACGAACCCATCCCCGCCATTGTTCCCTTTGCCGCATAGGATCGTCACACGCTTATTAGCAAGAGGACCATAGGCACGCTCCATGACCGTGACGACCCCCGTGCCCGCCTGTTCCATTAATGTCAGGCCGGGGATATGGCCTTCCGCGATGGTACGGCGGTCCAGAGCCTGCATTTGTGCAGCAGTCACGATCTTCATGAGGCCGGATCAAATCAACGGTGGTAGTCGGTCTCGATGCTACGCGTGTCGTTTGTGAGGATCACTTCGGCAATGGCATAGTCCCCGTCATGTGACAGGCTCACGTGAATACAAGTGACTCCAGCTCGTTGTGCCAACGTGGCTGTGCGGCCTTGGACCGTAGCTATTGGCTTTCCGCGGACATCATTCAGCACCTGAATGTCCTGCCAGCTTACTCCGGCGGTCCATCCGGTGCCTAAGGCTTTGAGCATTGCTTCCTTGGCCGCAAATCGTCCGGCGAGCGAGGCGTAAGGCCACGCTCGACCAAAGCTCGCTCGGCGTTCGTCTTCCGTATAGATGCGCTGGAGAAATCGGCCTTGCCATCGTTGCGCAATGGCTTCCACGCGGGCGATTTTGACGAGGTCGAGACCAATTCCGACGATTGGCATAGGAGACGAGGGCTCAGTTCAAGAGGTGCTTCATTTCTCGCACGGCCTGATCCAAACCGACAAAGACGGCGCGGGAAATAATACTATGGCCGATATTGTATTCGACGATTTCTGCAATCTGAGTCAGCCGTTTCACGTTGCGGTAGGTGAGCCCATGGCCCGCACTGACCCCCATGCCAAGTTTGTAGGCCAGCTTGGCGGCTTGGGCCACCGATTCCAACGCGGCCTGTTCTTCTTTCAAGAGACGCGCATTCGCGTAGCGGCCGGTATGGAGCTCGACATAATCAGCGGCAATCTTATGCGCGGCTTTGATTTGATCGAGGTCCGGTTCAATGAAGAGACTGACCGGGATTCCACTGTCATGGAGGAGGTCGACCAACGTTTTGATCCGCTCTCGCTGCCCGGCTACTTCGAGCCCGCCTTCTGTTGTCAATTCCTGTCGCCGTTCCGGTACTAAAGTCACCAGATGTGGTTTAACACTGAGGGCAATTTTGACCATCGCTTCATCGGCCGCAATTTCCAGATCGAGTTTGGTTTGAAGGATTTGCCTGAGGATCGTCAGATCCCGATCTTGAACATGCCGCCGGTCCTCCCGAAGATGCATGACCAACCCATCTGCCCCCGCCAGTTCGACGAGGACTGCGGCTGCGACAGGGTCCGGTTCGTTCCTTCCGCGAGCCTGACGGAGAGTCGCTACATGATCGATATTGACTCCTAGCCTCGGCATCCTGTTATGATTCCTCCTATGTTTGCAAAAACTTAGGCGTCATTATGGCAAAAAAGGAGAGGGGGAACAAGCACGAACACAATCGTGGACAGCGTCGATGGATTAATGGTTGCAAATTTGCTCGAGATAGCTTCGACAGAAGCAGATTCTTCAAGCAGTAGAATAAATTGACTGAATTTACCACGCTGCATTACAATTGTGACCGCTTCCCCATGCGACCTTGTTTAGAGTTGCTCGACTATTGAGGAATCGTGCACGAATTTTATCGTCTTAAACGGCTTCCACCGTATGTGTTTGCGCAGGTTCAGGCCCTCAAACTTGAGGCTCGGCATCGTGGCGAGGACATCATCGATTTTGGAATGGGGAATCCCGATCAGCCGACGCCACCCCACATTGTCGATAAATTGATCGAAGTCGCTCGGAACAGCAAAAATCACCGTTATTCCGCCTCCCGAGGGATCACGCGCCTTCGCCATGCCATTACGGCCTGGTACAAGCGAAACTATGATGTCGACCTCGATCCGGAGACAGAAGCCATCGTGACGATCGGCTCCAAGGAAGGGATCGCCCATTTGGCCTTGGCGATGGTCGGCCCCGGCGATGTCGTCTTAACGCCCACACCGACGTATCCGATTCACATGTACAGTGTGATCATTGCCGGAGGTGAAGTGCGTGGGATTGAACTGCGGCAGGATAGCGATTTTTTCGATGATCTCATGCGAGTCTATCGGCAAACGCAACCTCGGCCTCGCATCTTGATTCTGAACTTCCCTCATAATCCCACCACTGCTGTCGTCGACTTGGAGTTTTTTAAAAAGATCGTGGCGTTTGCGAAAGAGCACCATGTCATCGTCGTGCATGATTTGGCCTATGCCGATATCGTGTTTGACGGCTATCGTGCGCCCAGCTTGCTGCAAGTCCCCGAGGCCAAAGACATCGGCGTGGAGTTTTACACTCTCTCCAAAAGCTATAACATGCCGGGATGGCGTGTCGGCTTCTGCGTTGGAAATCGTGAAGTAATCGGTGCCCTCGCAAAGATCAAGAGCTATCTCGATTACGGAATCTTTCAGCCGGTCCAGATTGCCAGCATCATTGCGCTCAATGGGCCGCAAGATTGCGTCAAGGACACGGTGACGCGCTATCAGCGCCGGCGCGATGTATTGGTCGGTGGACTGAATCGCATTGGATGGTCGGTGCAGAAGCCCCGCGCGACCATGTTTGTCTGGGCAAGAATTCCTATTCCCTATCGGGGCATGGGATCGCTTGAATTCTCAAAACTCTTGCTGCGTGATGCGAAGGTGGCCGTGTCCCCGGGGATTGGGTTTGGTGAAGGCGGAGATGAATATGTTCGCTTTGGCCTGGTGGAGAATGAACATCGGACCAGGCAAGCGGTGCGCGGGATCAAAAAAGCACTCAAGCTGGATGGACCTGAATCATGAGGAAGACCTCAATTTCTGTCGGCATGGTTGGCTTCGGGACGGTCGGCGCCGGCGTGGCCAAGATTCTATTGAATAACGCTCAACTTATCCGCCGTCGAGTCGGTGTTCCAATTGAGCTGGTTCGGATCGCGGATTTGGATACGACGCGCGATCGCGGGGTCCGATTACCGTCGGGCGTGCTGACCACGGATCTCCGGCAGATCGTGGATGATCCCTCCATCGATATCGTGTTGGAATTGATCGGTGGGTATGATGCCGCGAAGCGCCTCATCGTAGAAGCAATGGCGAAGGGCAAACAGGTGGTGACGGCCAATAAAGCCTTGTTGGCTGTTCATGGCGAAGAGATGTTTGACATGGCGGCTCGCCATCGGGTGGATCTCGGATTCGAGGCGAGTGTCGGCGGCGGTATCCCGGTGATCCGCGCATTGGCGCAGGGGTTGGCAGGCAATGCCCTCCTATCAATGTACGGGATCATCAACGGCACTTCGAACTATATTTTGAGCCGCATGACACGCGAGGGTCAGGACTTTCGGGCCGTGCTGGCTGACGCGCAACGGGCGGGCTATGCCGAAGCGGATCCGACGTTCGATGTGGCCGGCATCGATTCCGCACATAAATTAACGATTATGGTGACCTTGGCGTATGGCGCGCCGGTTAATTTTAAAGAAATCTACACGGAAGGCATTACGCATCTGACACCGCTCGACATCGCCTATGCCCGTGAATTTGGATATACGATTAAGCTGCTCGGCATTGCAAAATGGCAAGAAAATGACATTGAAGCGAGGGTCCATCCGACCATGATTCCTTCGGGTTCGCCGGTCGCGCAGGTCGACGGCGTATATAATGCCATTCAATTGGTGGGTGACGCAGTGGGAGACATTGTTCTGTTTGGACAAGGCGCAGGATCACTCCCGACGGGAAGCGCCGTCGTGAGTGATATCATTGATCTCGCGCGTAATGTCCTAGCCGGTGCGTCGGGGCGCGTGCCGGCGGCCTCGTTCCAACAGGATCAGCGGCGACCACTGCGAATCCGGCCCATGGAAGAAATCAGTTCCTTGTACTATCTTCGCTTCATGGTCGTGGACCGTCCGGGCGTGCTATCGCAGATCGCCGGCGTGTTAGGACAACACGGTATCAGCATTTCTTCCGTCATTCAAAAAGGACGCAAGGAAGGTCAAACCGTGCCCGTCGTCATCATGACGCACACGGCGCGAGAGCGCGAGGTACAATCGGCTTTATACGAGATCAATCGCATGCCGTTTATCTCCGAGCCTACCACGTTAATTCGCGTCGAGGGGCACGACGAATAATCCCATGCGCCCCTTCATGTTGGCTTGCCTTCACGCTCTTGATGTTACGGTGGTACTGCACCCATGATCCGCTGGCGCGGGGTCATCGAGGAGTATCGTAAATTTCTCCCGGTCACGGAGAAGACTCCAATTATTACATTGGGTGAAGGCAATACACCGCTCATTCATGCCATACGGCTTGCTAAACGGATTGCGCCCGGCATTGAACTATATCTGAAGTTCGAGGGGGCCAATCCCACCGGATCGTTTAAAGATCGCGGGATGACGATGGCGATCTCCAAGGCCGTCGAAGCCGGAGCTCGGGCGGTCATCTGTGCCTCGACCGGCAATACCTCGGCATCGGCCGCCGCCTATGGCACGCGGGCCGGCTTGGACGTGTATGTGCTGATTCCAGCCGGAAAGATTGCGCTGGGAAAGCTCTCTCAGGCCATGATGCATCAGGCCACCGTTATCCAAATCGAAGGCAACTTCGATCAGGCCCTGAGAATCGTAAAAGATATCGCGGAGACTCACAAGATCGAACTGGTGAACTCCATCAATCCCTATCGGATCGAAGGGCAAAAGACCGCCGCGATGGAGATCTGCGATCAACTTGGCCACCCTCCGATGTTGCACGTGTTGCCGGTCGGCAATGCCGGCAACATCACGGCGTACTGGAAAGGCTATACGGAATACCGCACGGCCGGTCAAATCGACCGGTTGCCGCGCATGATGGGGTTTCAAGCGGCAGGAGCAGCTCCCATCGTCCACGGCCGGATTATAGACGATCCGCAAACGGTCGCGACGGCCATCAGAATCGGGAATCCAGCCAGTTGGAAAGGATCGCTGCAAGCGATCGACGAGTCGTCCGGCGGCATCGATCTAGTGACGGACGAAGAAATCCTGGACGCGTATCGTCTTGTGGCTGCGGTGGAGGGGGTCTTCTGCGAACCGGCTTCAGCCGCCTCCGTGGCGGGCATCATGAAGTTGCAACGAGCCGGCGCCCTACGTGATGGCGAGACGGTCGTGTGTACCTTGACCGGACACGGTTTGAAAGATCCGGATACGGCGATCTCAGTCTCAC
Organism: Nitrospiraceae bacterium; assembly: GCA_035273145.1. Lineage (GTDB taxonomy): Bacteria > Nitrospirota > Nitrospiria > Nitrospirales > Nitrospiraceae > JAICXS01. The sequence goes on along the minus strand of DATEPO010000278.1, from coordinate 18,809 downwards.
ATCAGCCACAGACGGTCCGAGCGACTCGTGAGGATGTCATCCGCGTGTTGAGTATGTGAGTAGGAGGTTATGAAGTACATCATAATTCACGGTGAAGGATTCGCCGATGCTCCATCCGAAGAGTTAGACGGTCGTACGCCACTACAAGCGGCCGCGACCCCTCATATGGATCGTTTGGCGAGCAGCGGAGAACTCGGCTTGGCCGCGCTTCCCGTCGATGTGCCCGTTGGCGGGAGCGATGTGATGGCCTTGGCACTGCTGGGCTATGACCCTCGTAAAGTCCATTCAGGTCCCGCGCCGTTTGAAGCGGTCGGCCAAGGCATTGCCGTGGATGAGCAGGATGTCGTATTTCGGTGCAGCATGGTCACGCTTCGTGCCGGGACGCCCGGCACCGGGACGAACCTGGACGTCAAAAAACTCGGCCCCTCGGTCGTCTTGGACGATGACGGCGCGACCGGCCTCGAAGATGACGACGCCCGTGAACTCATCGAAGCGATCAACGAACAGCTTGGGTCTGAATCGGTTCAGTTCTATCCCGGGGCAGGGCACCGACATCTGATGGTCTGGGTAGGAGGAAAATCACGCGCCATCTGTATCGACCCGCACGAGGTGATCGGGAAGCCTATCGGTGAATATCTGCCGACCGGGGATGGCTCGGACATTTTGCGTAAACTGATGGAGGCGTCCCTCAACATTTTGAGCACCCATCCGGTGAATGATGCCCGTAGTGAGGCCGGTCTTAAGCCGATTAACTGTCTCTGGTTGTCGGGGCAGGGCCGTAGGCCTCAACTGGTCACGCTCCTCGAAGAGCGTCAGGTGTCGGGTACGATGATTTCCACGAGCGATGTTCATCGGGGCATCGGCCTCTGCGCAGGTCTGGAGGCGATCGATCCCGACCTCTTGGCCGAATCGGGAGGCACGGATTTTCAGAGCCGAGGTGAGGCCGCGTTACGTGAGCTGAGCAAGAAAGATTTGGTCTACGTTCATGTGCCGATACTCTCCGAGATGGGAACCGAAATAGGTCCCAAGGAGAAGGTTAACCTTATCGAAGCATGTGACGAAAAAATTATCGGACCGATGCATCAGCAGCTCGATAAGCTTGGACCCCATCGCGTGGTCCTGCTGTGCGAAACATGGCGGCCTCCGGGAAGCCGGATGGTTACGTATGGCCTCTCGCCTTATGTGTTTTATGAGGGCCCCGCACCAACCAAACAAACACGCGGGTTCAATGAGCCTGAAGCTGAAATAGAAGCAGAAAAGGCAGGTGCTCGCGATGCCTCCAAGTTTATGGCCCGATTGGTTCCCAGGGTGTAAGCATGGCCCTGATCGTTCAGAAATTCGGCGGGACTTCGGTCGGCAGCATTGAACGCATTCGCCGTGTAGCAGAACGCGTAGTGTCCTTCCAGCAAGCAGGGCATTCGCTGGTCGTCGTGCTCTCGGCTATGAGCGGTGAAACCGATCGATTGATGAAGCTAGCGCATGAAGTGACGGCTTGCCCCGACGATCGGGAAATGGATATGCTGTTGTCGACTGGCGAACGAGTCACCATCGCGCTGCTCGCGATGGAGCTGCGCGCGCGAGGGGTGAATGCTCGTTCATTTACCGGCCGCCAAGTCGGCATCATTACGGATAGCTCGCATACCAAGGCGCGGATTGCCCGGATCACCGCGGATCGAATCAACGATGCGCTGGAAGAAGGAATCATACCCATTGTCGCGGGGTTTCAAGGCATCAATGAACAGTCGGATGTCACGACGCTGGGACGAGGGGGGTCGGATCTGACCGCGGTCGCGCTGGCTGCGGCCCTGAAAGCGGATCGCTGTATCATCTACACGGATGTCGATGGTGTCTACACCGCCGATCCGAACATTGTGCCGACCGCCCGACGTTTGAAGAAGATTGCGTATGAAGAAATGCTCGAACTCGCCAGCTTAGGAGCCAAAGTGTTGCAGAGCCGATCGGTCGAATTCGCGGCGCGGTATGGTGTGTCGGTCGAGGTGCAGTCCAGTTTTAAAGAAGGGCAGGGAACGCTCGTGGCTAAAGAAGACGCAGACATGGAACGAGTCATGGTCTCCGGTGTAACCGGTGACCGCAATCAAGCCAAAATTACCATCGTCGGCGTCCCGGATCGGCCGGGTATTGCAGCGCGGGTGTTCGGGCCTGTGGCCGACGCGAACATCCTCGTCGACATGATTATTCAAAATGTCGGACAAGGCTCGCTCACGGATATTTCGTTTACGATCCCACGGGCAGATCTGCGCAAGGCGGTCGATCTGGTTCAGCGCGTGGTCAAAGAGATCGAGGCGAAATCAATGACCGTGACCGAATCCATTGCGAAAGTGTCCCTTGTCGGGGTCGGCATGCGGACCCATTCCGGAGTAGCCGCCAAAATGTTCGAAGTGCTGTCTCGGGAAGGCGTTAATATTCAAATGATCAGCACGTCGGAAATTAAAATCTCTTGCGTCATCGACGAGAAGTATGTGGAGTTAGCAATCCGATCGCTGCATGCGGCTTTTGGGCTGGACGATATCCCGTCATTCGCTCCTTAACTTAGGACATTGTGAAAGACAAGCGTAAACACGACGGACAGTCTAAGGCGCAAGGCGTGAAGGCCGAGGAATCCCCTCGCCCCTCGCCCCTCGCCTCTCACCGTTCGCCTATCCTTGAAGTCTACGACACGACGTTGCGTGACGGCGCCCAAGCCGAGGATGTCAGTTTTTCGGCTGAAGACAAGGTGCGGGTCGCGCACAAGCTGGACGAACTCGGTGTGCAGTACATCGAAGGAGGCTGGCCAGGGGCGAATCCGAAGGACATTGAATTTTTCCGGATGATGAAGACTATTCCGTTGCACCATGCGACGGTCGTCGCCTTCGGCTCGGCGCGGAAGGCCGATAATCCGGTCCGGAAGGACACCAATATCCAAGCTCTACTCCAGGCTGATACCAGCACCATCACGCTGTTCGGGAAAACTTGGACACTCCACGTAACTGACGCATTGCGAATTTCCCTTGCTCGGAACTTAGAAATGATCGGCGACTCGGTGGCCTATTTGCGCGCGAAGGGTCGGCACGTGTTTTACGATGCGGAGCATTTTTTTGATGGCTATAAGGCGAATCCGGACTATGCCTTGCAGACGATTCGGCGGGCCGTTGAGGAGGGTGCGGAGCGTGTCATTCTCTGCGATACCAATGGCGGCACGATGCCATGGGAAATCAAGGAAATCTGTCTAGCCGTGAAGCAGGCCTGCCCGGTGCCGTTAGGCATTCATGCACATAACGATACCGAAATGGCCGTGGCCAATTCATTAGTGGCGATTGAAGCGGGCATTGTCCAGGTCCAGGGCACCATCAACGGGATTGGTGAACGGTGCGGCAATGCAAATCTGTGTTCCATTCTGCCGAACCTTGAACTCAAAATGAAACGGTTGGCGCTCAGTGACCACCGTCTTGGTCGCCTTCGTGAAGTCTCAAACTTTGTGACTGAGATAGCCAATTTGATGCCGAATAAGCATCAACCCTATGTCGGCGATTCGGCCTTTGCCCATAAGGGGGGCATCCATATCCATGCCGTGCAGAAGAATCGCGCGACCTATGAACACATCATTCCTGAAGCGGTGGGAAATCGGCAACGCATGCTGGTATCCGATTACACGGGACGAAGCGGGCTGCTGGCCAAGGTTGAAGAGTACGGCATCGCGTTGACGAAACAGAACCCGAAACTGAAGGAGCTCTTGGAAACGCTCAAGGAACTGGAGAGTCAGGGCTATCAGTATGAAGGCGCGGAAGGTTCACTGGAACTGTTAATGCGGAAAGCGGTTGGCCGGCATAAGTCCTCCTTTGAACTGCTGGGATTCCGTGTCATCGTCGAGAAACGAAATTCAAAGGAAGCCCCGATTTCAGAGGCCACCGTGATGGTGAAAGTGGGTGAATCGATTGAGCATACGGCTGCCGTGGGTGTTGGCCCGGTCAATGCCCTGGACCACGCGTTGCGAAAAGCGTTAGAAAAATTTTATCCGCAGCTTGGAGAAGTCACGTTGCTTGATTATAAAGTGCGGGTGCTCACGGCCAGTCGCGGAACGGAATCGAAAGTACGCGTCCTCCTTGAGTCCGGTGACCATAAAGAGAAATGGGGAACGGTCGGAGTCTCTGAGAATATTATGGAGGCGAGTTGGCAAGCGTTGGCAGACAGTATCGAATACAAGCTTCTTCCAAACGATGACGAGAATCCCTCTCGTCAAGAATTTTCTTGACACGGCTGAAGGCCTCGCATAAGTTATTGGAAAACTTAACATCGGGGGGAAGAATTGGAACCGTCTCCAAAAGAAGAGCATCGAGCGGCCGGTCAGCAAGTTGGAGGGATGAGAAAGGCTGATATTGCCAACGAAATTTTTGAAAAAGTTGGCGTGTCTAAAAAAGAAGCAGCGGATATCGTGGAACTCATCCTCAATCTCCTGAAGTCGGTGCTGCAAAAGGGAGAGTCGGTGAAGATCGCCGGGTTCGGAAATTTTATGGTCCGCAGCAAAGGTGCGCGGAAGGGGAGAAACCCTCGAACCGGGCAGGAAATTGGAATCACTCCGCGTCGGGTTGTGACCTTCCGCCCAAGCCAGGTGTTCAAAAAATACGTCAATCAATAGCAGCTTCATCGAGACGTCGTACGAGGGGCGATAATGCCGGCTAAGCCCCCGCTGGGCAGCAAGGTCTTTTACAAAATCGGAGAAGTCAGTGAAATTGCCAAGCTTCCCGCCTATGTCTTGCGTTTTTGGGAATCTGAATTCAAGTTTTTAAAACCCCGTAAAAGTCGTGGCAATCAACGTCTGTATATCCGCCGGGATGTCGAACAGATTCTCGAAATTAAGCGCATGTTGTACGAAGAAGGGTATACGATCGCCGGGCTTAAACGCTTTTGGGCTCGACGGACTCGACAGGTCGGTAAGGAGATGAAGCCGCATGTGCTGGCTGAACGTGTGCGGGGGGAACTCCATACCATTTTGAAAATTATGGATTCCTATGATCGATAAGGGGCCGATGGGATCAGGAACACAGTCGGGGCGTAGCGCAGCCCGGTAGCGCACTCGCTTGGGGTGCGAGAGGTCGTGGGTTCAAATCCCGCCGCCCCGACCATAACCGTGTAATGTACATTTTGAAACTGTGGTTTTTTTAGGTGAGTTGTCCTACTGAACGTTCACAATCAAAAACCTAACCTCAAAGAGCTGCCATCCGGCAGCTTTTTTGTTGCTCCTGCCATAAGATTATCCTAATGACCAATGTGGCGGTCATCATGCATGCATTGGGAACGATCCACCATGACCCTCAAGATTCATAATACGCTGAGCGGTCGTAAGGAAGCGTTCGAGCCGCTCGTACCCGGCACAGTTCGTATGTATGTGTGCGGCGTGACCGTCTATGACTATTGCCATCTGGGCCATGCGCGTAGTGCGCTGGTCTTTGAGGTGATCCGACGCTACCTGGAATATCGCGGCTTCGCCGTGACATTCGTCAAAAACTTTACCGATGTGGATGATAAGATCATCCGCCGGGCGCAGGAACAAGGGAAGGATTGGCAACAGATCACCTCAACTTACATTACGGCTTACCATGAAGACATGGCCCGGATCGGAGTAGCACCAGCCACCCTGGAGCCCAAAGCTACCGAGCATATGGGTGAGATCATTCAGCTTGTCGAATTGCTGATGAAAAAGGGCCTCGCCTATCAGGTCGATGGCGATGTGTATTTTCAAGTCGAAAATTTCCCGGCCTATGGGATGCTCTCGAAGCGAAAGCTCGAAGACCTGCAGGCCGGTGCACGCGTCGAAGTCGATGAACGGAAGCGAAATCCGATCGATTTTGCTCTTTGGAAAAGCGCCAAGTCGGGAGAGCCTGCCTGGCCCAGCCCATGGGGCTTGGGGCGGCCAGGATGGCATATCGAATGTTCGGCCATGTCGATGAAACATCTTGGTCCCACATTCGACATTCATGGAGGTGGAGAGGATCTCATCTTTCCACACCATGAGAATGAAATCGCGCAGTCGAGCGGGGCGTCCGGCCAACCCTTTGCGCAGTACTGGGTCCATAACGGGTTTGTCCGGATCAATCAGGAGAAAATGTCCAAATCGCTGGGCAATTATTTCACGATTCGTGAGATCTTTGAGAAAAGCCGATGGCCTGAAGCGGTGACCGGCGAAATGCTACGCTATTTTTTGCTCTCAACCCATTACCGAAGCCCGGTGGATTTTTCCGATCAAAGCCTGGAAGAAGCTAAACGAGCATTGGATGGCTTTTATGACCTGTTTCAACGCCTTGAGGAATCATCGCGCTCCTCGTCAACGGCATATGGGATGCTCGTAGGTGAAAGACAGAAATTAGTGAGCAGTGTTGAGCAAGGGATGGATGATGATTTCAATTCGCCTGCCGCGCTGGCTGCCTTGCAGGTCTTTCGAGGCCAAGTGAACCGAATGTTAGAGAGCGGACTCTCCAGGCAAGGATATCTTGATGCGTGTGAAGGGTTTCGATCTGTTGGGCGTGTGCTCGGCTTATTTCAGCTTTCCGATTGGCAATTCAATCCTGCTGATCGTCTGACAGCGGGTGTCGAAGAAAAAACCGGCGTGGGACCGGTCATGACAGAGACAGACATTGAGGTCAAGTTAGCCGAGCGAAATGAAGCGCGATGTCGCAAAAATTTCAAGAGAGCCGATGAAATCAGAGCAGAACTTGCGTCTCTTGGCATTACGATTGAGGACCGTCCCGATGGAACCAGTCGCTGGAAACGGTAAGGATGTGGACATCATTTATGGTCTCCATGCCGTGCGGGAGGCGTTGCGCTCCGGCTCTCGGCCTCTGCTGCGGCTCTTGCTGGTCCATCAAGAACGCCAATTTTCCGATCTTGCTCAATTGGCCAAAGCGGCACGGGTGCCGATTCATATTGAGCCGCGCCCGGCTTTAGATCGGCTGGTTCCGCATGGAAAGCATCAAGGCGTCGTCGGTGTGGTGGCGGCCAAGCGCTATACTGAGGTTGAAGAGATCCTCGTGACTGCGAAGGAGCGCGCGGAGCATCCTTTTCTTATCATACTGGATGGGCTGGAAGATCCACACAATGTCGGAGCGATTCTTCGGAGCGCTGAAGCGGCCGGCGTGCATGGCGTCTTCATCCCGGAACGCCGTGCCGTTGGATTGACGGGCACTGTTGCCAAGACCTCTGCAGGAGCGCTCGATCATCTCCTCGTTGGCTGCGTCACCAATCTGTCTCGTCTGATTGAAACGCTTCAAACACATGGTCTCTGGATATATGCGCTAGATGTGAAAGCGGGGAAGCGGTATACCGATGTGGATCTTCGAGGACCTATCGCATTGGTCTTCGGTGGGGAAGGGAAGGGCATACGTCCCGGCGTGTTGGACAAATGCGACGAACGCGTCCACATTCCCATGCGTGGGCATGTTTCTTCACTCAATGTGTCGGCTGCCGCAGCCATAATGCTTTTTGAAGCCGTCAGGCAACGGTGCAGCGAGACCCATTAGCGGATCTGAATCATGCCGTCTTGGATCGCGGCTTTAAGCAATTGCGCCGTATTTGACACGCGCACTTTCTTCATCATGGTAGCGCGATGTGCTTCGACCGTCTTCACGCTGATCTTCAGGCGTTGGGCGATCTCTCTATTTTTTAGGCCGGTCCAGATAAGCTGAAGAATCTCTTGTTCTCGATTGGTCAGAGACTCAGGCCGTTTCCGTCTGGGAGGGGCTTCGCGTCGCTCCTTGGGGGCTCGCTGCATGTATGCCTCAAATAAAAGATCAACTACGTAGACATTATCTCAGGATGCGCGCCGCCTGTAAATTGATGAAAGACCCTAGAGCCTCCTTATAAAGATTTTTCGCACATCCTGCGTAGGATTGTCACGCTTAAGGAAACCTTTCTAATTTTTAACAAGAGTGATATAGCGATATTATGATGTGGCTCTATCCCGGTATCGCGTTGCTGCTGGGTCTTCTTATCGGTAGCTTCCTCAATGTGGTCATTCACCGGCTCCCGCGCAAGCAGTCCCTCATATGGCCCGGCTCTCACTGCCCGGCCTGTAGCGCGTCCATTGGGCCCTGGGATAATATTCCACTGCTGAGTTATCTTGTCTTGAGAGGGTGTTGTCGCAGCTGCGGAATCCATATCACGAGACGGTATCCGACGGTCGAGGCCGTCAATGGACTGGCCTACGGCCTCATCGTTTGGTACTTCGGTCTGGGATACCAGGCGGTGATTTATGCCGCCTTTTTCTCTGCTCTATTAGTCGTCTCCTACATCGATCTCGATTATCAGATTATTCCGGACGCCATCACCCTTCCCGGCATTGCCCTCGGCGTCCTCGCCGCAGTCTTCGCGCTGCCGCTCGGACTCCTGGACTCCCTGCTCGGCTTGCTGCTGGGAGGCGGAGTTCTCTTCGGGTTAGCCTGGATCAGTCCCTATCTCTTCGGAAAAGAAGGCATGGGAGGCGGGGATATTAAATTACTCGCCATGATCGGCGCGTTCCTCGGTTGGAAGCCGGTGCTACTCACGATGCTGATCGGCGCTATCCTTGGAGCCATCGTCGGTGTGGCGTTGATCGTGTTGAAAGTCTTGCGACGGGATCAATACCTTCCCTTCGGACCGTTTTTGGCTTTCGGGGCCATCATCTCGATGTTTTTTCATCAGGAGCTGTTTGCTTGGTATATCGGGTTCATCACTCGGGCACATTAATCAGGTTACCTGTATCCGACTGTCTGGTACCTGTATCCAATTAGGAAAATCCATCCCCGCCCCTCCAGTTCCTCATCGCTTCACAGATTCTAAAATATCATAAATGTACGTAACCATTAGGTTTGCAAACCACAATAAAGTGGCATGTGCCATTCGGGCAAATGCGGCACAGGCATGACTTTTGAGTAAGCACGGTCGTCGACCTATCGTAGGCTATTTGGGGAAAGATGATGGATCAACGCGGAGTGACGCTCATCGAATGTATCACCGTCCTGGCGATCGTCGGGATTATGGTGTGCTTGAGTGATGGATTTGTCTCAGCCGCCACGCGGTATCAAGCGAAGACAGCCCGGACAGAATTAGCCGCTGAACTTCAAACCGCCCGCCACCTAGCCATGTCACAGCGGGAGAAGGTTCGAGTCGTGTTCGAACCATCGGGGTCCTCGATTCGTACTGAACAGGTGGATGCTCCCCATTCCGTCCTGCGTTCATACACCTTTTCCAGAAAAGGCCTCACGGTAGAAACACTATCAAACGGACCATCCATCACGTTTTATCCGAGCGGACGATCCGCGACTCCTAATACCGTTACGCTTGTGAATAGTCAGGGTGAACGGTGGCGAATGACGGTGACGATTACGGGGCGGGTCAATGCATAGGGGAGCCGAGGTGGTGATGATCAGGCCCATTTTAAATCAGCGTGGGTTTAGCCTCATCGAAGTCATGGTTTCGATGGTGATCTTGGCGTTTTCCGTATTGGGTGTCACGTCCATGTTTCAATATGCGAACGAAGGGCTTTTGGACGGAACGAAAGGAACTCTGGCATTGGCAATGGCAGAAGCGCGCGTAGAGGTCAAACGGGGCGCTCCCTGGGATGCCTTGCTTATAGATGATTTAGACGCGGACGGCGTAGCCGAGATTCAGATGCGGGATGATGGGATGCACGGCGATGTCATGTCCGGCGACGGCATTTATAGCGGACTTTTTGAACAAGACGGCGTTCGTCTCGTCTGGACGATCCAGTCCCTGCAGAGCAGTCCGTTGGAAAGCACAGAGATGGTCCTCATCAAAGCTCTGGCGACGTATCAGATTGGGGCGCAATCGCGATCGATTGAAACCGGAACGCTTCGCGTCAATCCTGCTTTTGTTGGTCTTCATTGAACGGTACACCCATGAGATATCCATTAGCCCGCAATGCCGGGGTCTGTTTAGCTGAAGTGATGGTGGCCATGGCGGCTGGAGGTGTGATCCTCTCCGCCACATTTCAAGCCCTCACGCTCTTCGAGTTCAAACTTACGGCTCAGCAGAGCATTATCAGCCGGCACCAAGAACAGCGATTAGGCCTTCATGTCCTGGAGGAGGAGCTACGCCTCATCGGAACGGGCACGCCTAAAGATACACCCGCCATGTTGACGCTAGGCGTTCAAGAGCTTGAGTTCACCGCCAACCTGGATAACCTGACGACCGTTCTCACTGAGCCGGTGTCTGCTCTCCAGCAAGACCTGCCCGTCCTCAGCGGATCGAATTGGAACGAGGGAAAGCGCGTTGTCATCTGTTCGGCGGACCACTGTGCCGAAGGCATTCTTACACGAGACGGTCGGCGAACCTCATTGAGCCTCACTGCGCCGTTAGGCGTCGCATTCCCGGTAGGAAGTGAAGTCTTTATTTCGAATCGAGTTCGCTATTATGTCAGTGCTATTTCGGGCGGAAAGAAGAATGTCATGCGACAAGTCGATGGCGGCGCTAATGCGATCATCGGCGATGTGACGCAGTTTCAATTGGACTATTTCAACAGGCAAGGTCAGCCGACACGCGATGCCGCCTCGGTCTCGCGCGTGCGAATCGAGCTCGCAGTCGGCCATGATCGGCAAGGAGTCGTCAGTGAAGTTGCATTGCGTGGACGATAAACAGAGAGTGAATGACATGACTGAACAGACGCATTCGGAGCGAGGAGCGGTGCTACTTGGCGTGCTCATGATCGTGCTCATGCTCACCCTGTTAGGCATGGCGTCTATGAATCTTGCCGTCCAAGAAATTCTACAGGTCGCCGCCAATAAGGATGAGGCCACGGCTCGACATGTGGCCGAAGCAGGTTCCGACGTAATTATCCGGTGGTTTCACAATACAAACACTACGCCCATCGACGCGAGTACCGTCTTGTCGAAACGCTTTGATCTTCCCGACAGCGGCTCATCATTTTTCGATGCGTCAGGCCGTTCGCAGTTTTCAGGTACCAGTGCCACGCCGGACCTTTTGTACGATGCGACACAGCCGGGGAATGATCGTATTTTAAATGATCCCGTTGATGGCTGGTTCCGATCGTTACATTCATTGGGGCGCATCCAAACGTTGAAAGTGTATGGGCCGACTCGACCTGGTCTTCTTTGTTCAGTCGAGGTTACCGCAAACGCGAAACATCACACCCGGACCGTTGCACTGCAGCTCGGTGCGCTTGTCACGCCACCGCTTCGGGCAGGAGTGCAAGTGGGCAACAGTGGAGTGACCCTGACATCGGACGCGCCTCTGCCGGTTTGGGTTCATTGGGGCGACCTGAAAGCAAAAGGGAATGTGCAACTAGGTCGCCGTGAGGATGTTCCTGTGAAGACGGGATTTGCGCCAATTACTGGACAATCCTATGCAGATATGGTGAGTCGCGAAGATCGTTGGCTGACGATTTGGACTGGCGGGGATGCCCTCCTTACTCCTTCATCCGTAGGTCCGGCCACGCTACCTGCCAATGTGTATGCGCGACAGGATCCGTTCCCGGGCCTCCATCAAGACGTATGGCCGTATGAGCTTCTAAAGAAGCACGCCATTCAACATGGCTCCTACTACTCTCGTGATGCGAGCGGATTCCTCTATCGCAATGGCGCGATCGCGTCAGATCACGGATTGACAATTGAAGAAGCTTTCAAGTCTCAGGCAGTTGGACACAATCGCGGGCTTGTCTTTATTGACACCTTAGATCAACTGCCGCCTCGCCCGGACAATCTTGGTACGGTCACAATAGAAACGGACTATGCCGAGGGGCTATTTGTCGTGAACGCCCATGTTCAGCTGAAGCCGCGTGGAGTGGGAAAATCTGTGCCGGTTCTAAGCCCTCCCAAGGAGGGATCTTCTTCATTCGCCGCTCGGGCGCCTGTCACCTTGCCAAGTGTTCATCTTAATGGTGTACTGTCGACACCTGGAGACCTTTTCTATGAGGGCAGCCCCCGTATCTTTGGAGCCCTTCTTATAGAAGGCCGAATCCTACCTGCCGTCAGCACGCCGATCCCCATTGAAGTGTGGTATGACTACGACTTCCGAAACGGGCTGTTTCGAGGTCTTCCCATCGTATACGTCGCTCCGGGCACTTGGCAGGAAAAGTACTAAGCTGCCGGAAATCGTCGATCCAGGCCTTTATTCGCTTCTCGTACAATTCCCTCAGTCCCTCCAGACATACTACAAATTCAATTACTTACTGGGGCGTAGACGGAAGAACGGTGATCGGCACAACGCGTGCTACACTTTCTCCCGCTATGTCTATCTCCTTAGCGAAAGCTCTCCGCACCATTTCTTCCAATGAACGTGGATCTTCAATGCTTGAGATCATGACGGTTGTCGTCATTATCGGCATAACCGCCGCCATTGCGGTGCCGAATTATTTGGTGTGGAACAGAACCTATCAATTAAGACAGGCGGCTACTGACCTGCAGAGCAATTTAGCCTTGGCGCGGATGACGGCTATGAGTGTTAATTCCACCGTGACCATGACGATCGGTCCTATCGCGTGCCCGCCTGATACAACGTCTTGCGGAGTGAATGGCGCGACCTTTACACGAATATTGAATACGGTTCCACCCGCCACCGTTCTGACGGTCCCTTCGATGCCCTTAGCAAGCAGAAACATTACGGCCTCGCTAGTTACCGGAGGAACCACTGTCCAAATCGGTTCATTAGGACTCCGTATCGGCGGGCCTGTTCCTCCAGCGCCTGATCTCAACCAATATGTCACGCTTACCAATACTGATAATTTGACTTACTCCATTGTTGTGACACCGGGTGGAAAAGTACGTTGGTGTGCGGCAGCCAGGTGCAGCTAATCCGAGTAAATTGAAATTGAGCAACATGCAGCGCTTGCAACAAAAAACTGTTCTTCAGTCCGGCGAAACAGGATTTACACTTATCGAAGGCATGCTAGCCGCCGTGGTATTAGCCATAGGTTTGCTCACGTTGGCGGGCATGCAAGGGATGGCGTTAGGTCGGAACGTAGACGCGAATGAGTTAACCCTAGCAACGAATCTTGCCGCCGACATGGTCGAGCGTATCCAGTTCAATCGGCGTAATGCCATTGTCTATGCCAACATCGATACTTGGAATAGTGGCTCTATGCCGGCGTCAAACGTTATGGCGATAGGCGACTATACACAATGGAAAGCGCGCCTTGAAAACACGCAACTTCATGCTGCGTCCCTTGCTAACGTACAAGGACTTGTCACGGTCATTCCTATTGGGCCGACGAGTCCACCGCTGAATCAAAGCCAAGTTACAGTTCAAGTGCAGTGGAGAAGCGGGACTGGTCCGTCACGGACCAAAAGGGTAACGCTCAACAGCGTGATCGCTCCGGAGTAAAGAACGATGACAAGTCGTAATGCGGGCAGGATAGGAATGGGCGAGGAAGGCTTTACCTTGCTTGAACTAATGATTGGTACGACCATCGCTGTCATTATCACTGCCGCTGCGTTTACTGCACTGACAAGCAGTAGTAAAGCAACCCGTGTCAATGATCAAACTGCCCAGACACAGCAGAATGGCCGACTAGCAATGGAGCTTTTGTCGCATGACATAAAAATGGCCGGATACGGCATGTCCGGTCAAGTTGGAAATTGCGCCTCAGCCATGGTGCCTGCTGATAATAACGTAGGTGGGGCCGATACAGGTCCAGATTCGATTTCAATGGTTATTCCGACTACCACCTCCTCACTTGCTGCGTCAGTAACCGGCCCGTTCGGGACGAATACCAATCCTCTTAAGCTCGTATCTGCTTCGGGCTTTAATCCCAATTCTCTTATTTCTATAGGCGGTGTGATTTCCGCGACAGTAGCAACTCAGACGGGGAACAACCTTACTCTGGGGTCAACCATAGCAGCGCCGGTAGCATTCCCCGCCGGTACGCCTGTTTATTTGATCCAGTGTGTGACGTATCAAGTGATGCAGGCCGGGGGGGCAAATACGGCTGCCATCTGCGGCGCAAATGTACCCTGCTTGGCGCGCGGGGTATCTGCTCCAACGCTCGGCGGGAAAATCGATTGCAATGGAGCAGGCGGGGCCGCTGCCTGTTTTGTCATTGCGGAAGGAATTGAAGACTTACAGTTAGCCTATGGGTGTGATGGCTGTAATGTAGCTGCCAACGGTGGCATCGCCGATTTGGTGATTGATGATCAAGGCGCTCTTAACAATACGTTCGACGCGACTGATTTTGTGTCTAACAGCACTTGGGCCACTAGTCCGATGACGCCTGATGCCATTCGTTTGGTACGCATCAATGTGGTGGCTCGAGAAGCTCAAAACGAGCAGGGATTTGGTGAGGGCACTGTCAGGCAAGCCAACACCCCTGGTCCTCTCTTAATAGAAGATCACAACCCCTCTGCACCGGGAGACCCTGGATATGCGCTGTCTACGTACGCACAGTTCAGGCGTAGAGTGATTACCAGGACCGTTGAAGCCAGGAACATCGGTTTATGATGCCCGTAAAAAGACTTATGAATCGACTATCTATTCGGTGTTCCTCAAAAGGTCAACAGGGCATGGCCTTGGTCACAGTTATGGTGGTCATGGTTATTATGGCCGTTATCGGCATTGCTGCGCTGACGGTCACTGGTTTGGAAAATCGAATGGCGGGATTCCAGCGATCCGGCGAAGCGGCTGCGACCGCTGCTGAATCGTGCATCGGCACGGGAGTGAATGTCATTCAGCAAACTATTGATCAATCGAAAGTGCCGGATACTTTTAAGGTGAGCTTGGGTGGGCCTGTCCCAGATGCGAATCAATTGTCGCTGGAACAGGAAATAATGGGCCAGTTGGATAACAATACGGATGGTCCTAGTTCAGTCCCTCCCAACACACAGGCAACGATCGGTGTATTCCAAGTTAATGGGGATATTGACAGGTTGTATGCACAGACCAAATCCGGCGGGGCCATTCAGTTCGCATCGGGTTACGAGGGAGCGGCAGCGGGAGCAGGCGGTGGAGGCGTCGATATCATGTATCGCATCGATTGTGTCGCCACTGATGCAGCGACGAACATTTCCAGCCAGATCACTGCTGTTTATGCTTGTACAGCTACCGGTGAAAGTTGTCAACGAAAGATCTAGGAGATCCTATGGCGAATGTCCACTATGGCGAAAAGAAAAGAGAACGACACACCTGGATTGCCGGCTGGTTTGGAGAGACATTACTGTGGATCGCATTATCGTTTATGGCTCTCAATGCATCGATTATGGCTCCTTCCATTTCCTTGGGACAGTCAACGACTTCAATGATTAATTTGATGCGGGGCGAAGTGACGGCGATTGGCCTCAAGCAAGTGGTAATCGGAAGTAAGCCGTATATCGTAACTGACGACGTCGTGATTAAAGACGATCGAGAACAGCCGCTGGAATTAAAGAATATCAGTATAGGCGATCGAGTCGCCTTTCATCTCAGGCAAGGGCTCATTGATCAACTTGTGCTGGTTCTTCCCAAATGATGAGGGCGGAAAATAGGCTGCATTGGATGGTAAGAATGCGAGATTTGATGTTGATGAGGAGGAACGAACCATGAATCGCCAAGCGAAAAGCATGGTGAGTCTAGTTCTTTTGCTCGTACTTGTTTTATTAAACCAATTAACGTCAGCATGGGCGGCAGCCGTAAGTGCTCCATCCAATGGGGACTATACGGCGCTGCCACCGTTTCTTCCGAATGTGGTTCCGCCGAACATTCTGCTTTTGATGGATAATTCTGGCAGCATGGATAATTCAGCGTACCACCCTAGTACCTCCACTCCTCCAGGGCCAGCCACTCAACCGACAGGCACGAATGTCTATGATCCGAACAAACCGGGCGGCTATGCCGGCTATTTCGATCAGACCCTCTGTTATACCTACGGATCAAATCGATTTACGCCGGGAATACTCCGTCCCATTCCTGGCAGTGATTCCTGCGGAGCTCATGGCCAATGGGACGGCAGTTTTCTTAACTACATTACGATGACCCGTATTGAAATTGCTAAGTGGGCTATGATGGGAGGAAAGTGCGCGCCCCGCGTAAGCGGCAACTGCTATCCGGGAGGAAAGTTGACGCTCGAGAATAGTAGCCGGGACGCGGTCGGCGTAATTTTTTCAGCGGTCGGCGTATCGCCTCTTTCAGGGACGAAGTGCTTTTTTAGAGATGGTACTAATCTGACGATCTTGAATTCGAGCTGTAGCGGCTCGGCGACGAGTTATTCACTCACGGTGGATGTTTCCGGAGAGCCCACCGGCCTTATCCAGACGCTTGGGAACAAGGCACGTTTTGGTCTCATGGAATTCAAGTCCGGCACCCTTGACGGGGGAAAAGTATGGGCGGATGTCGGCACTGATACTCCTTCGATGGTCAATGCCATTGAAAATACGTCGGCCGGGACGTGGACCCCGCTGGCTGAATCGTTGTACGAAGCAACGCGGTACTTCGCTCAAGTCCCTCCTGCGTTCGGCGGAACTGATTATACCGTGAATGCAGCGCACGATCCGTATTACTTCAAATCACCGTGGGCCAGTAATCCAGGCCAATATGTGCCATGCTGCAAGAGCTTTGTCATTATTTTTACAGATGGCCAACCCACCATGGATCTGAATATCCCGACCGCCCTGCAGGACATCGCGCATACAAAGCTCCCGCATGTCACCGGCCACGATGACGTTTGTTCGGCCTACAACGGTGGTGCGACGAGCGATCCGTGCGAGGGTTCTGGAAGCCACTATGTGGATGATGTTGCCTATTATGCCCACACAACTGACTTGCGTCCTGCAAGCGGTTCGTTGCCCTTAATCACTCCGGCTGTCACCCCACCTCCGATTCCGGGGGATGATCATACCACTATCCATAATCTCACGGTCTATACGTTTTTTGCCTTCGGCACGGGCGCAAATATTCTGAAAGATACCGCGAAAGCCGGCGGCTTTGTCGATGCCAATGGCAACAACATACCCGATTTGGCACAGGAGTGGGACGCCGTCAATAATTACACTGGCGCAAAAGGATCAGATGGCTTGCCCGATACTTACTTTGAGTCGACGAATGCTGATGATCTCAAAGATAAACTGATTGCAGCTATTAACAGCATTCTTCAACGGAGCGCCTCAGGTACGTCGGCCTCGGTCTTGGCCAGCTCGTCAACGGGAGAAGGGGCGTTGTACCAAGCGTACTTCTTCCCTTCCGTTACGGAGGGACTGAACACCATTAACTGGACCGGATATGTGCAAGGACTGTTTGTCGATAAATTTGGAAATCTCCGGGAGGATACCGTAGTTGATCAGCGACAGGTGTATGAAGACGATCTTATTATTAAAATGGTCTACAACAGCACAACGGGGGCCGTCAAAGTTCAACGGTTTAGAGATAGCGACGGCGACGGCAAGGCCGATATGACAGATACTGATGGTAATGGAACTCCGGACACAGCCATACCGATCTCACCGGATATCGATTTAAGCAGCCTAACGCCAATTTGGGAAGCCGGCAAGCAACTGGCCCTTAAGGATGCCACTGCGCGAAAAATTTATACGTGGGTTGATTTGAGTAATGATGGGCTCGCTACGAGCGATGAGTTGATCTCATTTGATGACACGAATGCCTCCAAGCTAAAACCTTACTTGGCCGCCTCAGCGTCCCCCTTCGACGAACATAGCCTTATCAAATGGATTCGAGGGCAAGATGTTACGGATAGCTCAGGAAATCTGTTGCTGCGTGATCGAAATATAACCGTAGCGGGTAGCAAAAAAGTCTGGAAGCTGGGTGATGTGATTAATTCGAGCCCGACGACGGTCGCTGCTCCCAAAGAGCGCTACGATGTGATCTATGGGGATCCGAGTTATCAACAGTTTTTTCAGAAGTATAGAGATCGTCGGCAAGTAATCTATGCCGGTGCTAATGATGGGATGTTACACGCGTTCAACGGCGGTTCTTACAACAGCGGTGATGATCCCGGCACTACGGGGAAGACGGAGCATGGATACTTTACAATCCAACGCCCTTCCAACCCTTGGACAAATACGGCACCATTGGGCGATGAACTGTGGGCCTTTATTCCCATGCAGCTTTTGCCCCATTTACGATGGCTGGCCAGCGATAACTATAGCCATGTGTACTATGTCGATCTCAAGCCGAAGGTAACGGACGTACGGATCTTCTGCGATTCAGGAGCGGGCAGCACTCCTCCATCTCCATGCATCAATGGACAACCGGGCGTGTCGCATCCCGGTGGCTGGGGAACCATCCTGATCGGCGGATTTCGTATGGGAGGCAGTTGCGGCGCGCCAAATTGTAAAGCAGCTAACAATGCCGTCAAGACGATGAAGGTCACGGCTGATTTTAGCAACCCGGCGAATGGCACTACGACGGATCCAGGCGATACTCGCGAATTTTATAGCGCGTACTTTGTCTTGGACATTACAGATCCTGAATCGACGACCGGTCCTCAGTTTCTCTGGAGCTTCACGGATGCCGATATGGGCTTTACGACGGGTTACCCATCAGTGCTTCGTGCGAAACCATCGTGCTCGATACCGAATTGTAAAACCGATCCAGCAGGCGCTATTTGGTATGTGTTGTTCGGCTCAGGACCGACGAATTACAAGGTCGATACGATTCAGCAAGGGTCGCGACTCTATGTCTACGATCTTACGGCGACACCGACAAAAAAAGTTTTGCCGGTCTCGGTATCGCTCAACCCGAGCTATCAGGCACTTATGGCTGATGTATCAACCATCGACATCGACCTGGACTACCGAATCGATGTGGCGTATGTCGGCAGTCTGATACAAGACACCGCTGGCTCCGCCTTTCCGCCCTGGAAAGGAGAAATGTACAGATTGACG
>DATEPO010000277.1:0-13431 GCA_035273145.1 Nitrospiraceae bacterium | reverse complement strand
CCGGGGATCAAAGGTCCGCATCAGGAAGATATTTGTTATGCGACGCAGAATCGCCAGAATGCCGTGAAGGAACTGGCCAAGTTGTGCGATGTCATCCTCGTCATCGGGTCACCGAATAGCTCCAACTCCAACCGGCTGCGTGAGTTGGCCGAACATTGCGGCATTCCGTCTTACTTGATCGACTCCTATCGCGATATTCATACCGACTGGATGAAGGACGCGCAGGCGGTCGGCATCACGGCCGGTGCATCCGCTCCGGAAGTGTTGGTCAATGAAGTCGTCGAGTATTTGAAGCGCTCCGGCGCTCATGAAGTCGAAGAGCTCACCGTCATCGAAGAAGATGTCGAATTCCTTTTACCCAAGGAATTAGTCACCGTCAAAAACTCCCACAGCGTATAGCTTCTTCGCTAATAACATCAATAACATCCGCTCCTATCATTTCTATATGTTGGGTTACTCATTCCCAGCCCCACTGCATACTGTATTTTCTTTTGCTTTTGTCAAAAACCTGTGATACAAGGGCGCCGCATGGTCGTCCTCTTTTTGAAAAGAAACTTCCCTTAATCCCGACGATGCCGAGGAGGAATGGATGCATCTCAAATCCCTAGAACTCACGGGGTTTAAGTCGTTCGCGGAGGCGAAGATTGAATTCCCAAGTGGCGTCACGTCGGTGGTGGGCCCGAACGGGACCGGCAAGAGCAATGTGGTCGATGCCATGTTGTGGGTGCTGGGGGAGCAGAGCGCGAAGACACTCCGGAGCGAGAAGATGGAGGACGTCATTTTCAACGGGACGGAAATGCGAAAGCCACTGGGAATGGCCGAAGTGTCGCTCGTGATGGCCGGGATCGATGAAGAACGATTGAAGGGCGTGCCGGCACTTCCTCACCAACTCAGTGAGTTTCATGAGGTCATGATCACCCGACGCCTCTATCGAAACGGTGACAGCGAGTACTTGATCAATAAAACACCGTGCCGATTGAAAGATGTCCGGGCGCTCTTTCTCGATAGTCGAGCGGGAACTAAGGGGCATACGATTATCGAGCAGGGCCGGATCGAACAGATTTTGAATGCGACGCCGCAAGATCGCCGCGAGCTCATTGAGGAAACCGCCGGGATCGTCCGCTACAAGAAGCAAAAGGCCGAAGCACTCCGAAAGTTGGACTCAACCCAACAGAACTTGCTTCGTGTTAAGGACATCATTACGGAGGTGCGGCGACAACTTAATTCGCTGGAACGCCAGGCGCGCCAGGCGCGCTCCTACCAGCATCTGCAAGAAGAAGCCAAAGCACTTGAAGTCAGATTGCTTGCCCAAGAGTGCCGCGCCCTCCTCGCCGAGCGGACGTCTGTAGAGGCAGGATTATCCGCGGTCGAGGCCCAAGAAGCGGCCCTTTTGACCGACCAAGGCAAGCTGGAGGGCGAACTCGAAACCATCAAGATAGGACTGATGTCCGGGGGCGACGCGGTAAGCCGGATTCGACATGACTTGGGAGAAGTCGAGCAACAACAATCTCAGGCGTTGACGGCCATGGAAGTGGAAAAGGGGCGTCTGGCGCTCTACGATCAACAACGAATTAACGGCCAAGACGAGCTGGCGCGCCTGATGGCCGACGCGGACCGCACCGCCACTGCCGTCCACGCGCTTCGCACGCGCCTGTCTGCCGATGAAACTGAGTTGCAGGAACGAACTCGCGCATGTGCCGAGGTGGAAGAACAGGCGAAGGCGCTGGCCGCCAGGCGGGCAGCCGGCGTGACTGAAGAGGAACAGGCAAGGCAGGCGCTCATTGCTGTGACGGTCCAGACAACGCGGGCGGAAAATGCGCTCGCGAGTCTGACTGTGCAAGAGGAGCAGGCGCTTCGTCGTATCGATCGCCTGGGCCAAGAGTTGGCTGACATCGAGATTCAGCATGCCGATGCGATGGAGCGGTGCCTTGGGGCGACGACCGGACGCGTCGAACACGAGCGAACTGTACAGGACCTCCGCTTAGAAGTTCAGACAAGGACCGAAGAAACTCGGCGTGTGGAAGAACAGGTGCGAGACATTGAGGGCGTCATCCGCCAACAGCAGGACACGCTGACGACGGTCGAGTCACGCTTCAAGGCGCTCCAGGGCGTGTTACGCGAGGAAATGGGCTATGGACGAGAGGGGGAAGAAGAAGGAACTTCGCTGAGAGCCGCCTGTGCCGGCGTCAACGAATCGGTCGCGGAATGGCTTATCGTTCCGCCTGGATTAGAACGTGCCGTAGAGGCCGTGTTAGGCGAGCGCCTTCATGCGTGGCTTATTAATAAACCAGCCGACGCGCGTCGCGCGATTGATTTTCTGAATCACCAAGGACTGGGACGAGGCGCCTTTATTCCTGCCCATCCTCGCTACCGTCAGTCTAGTCAAGCGGAAGATTGGTGGCCGGCCCTCAACGGACAATCAGGGGTGTTGGGACGCGCCGTTGATTTGCTCCGCGCCGAAACTGAATCTCAGGATGTCGTGGTCTGCCTGTTTGACGGCGTGGTCGTCGTCAATTCATTGGATGTGGCCGTTGAGCAATGGGGACGCGGACTGTGGTCGGCTCCCGACGGACCGACCTTAGTGACGATCGATGGCGAAGTGTTGGACTCTGCGGGCGTTATCACAGGCGGGACGGCCGGATCGACCGGCGGCCTGTTGCTTCGGCGCCGAGAAGTGCAGCGCTTGGAAGAAGAACGCGGCAGTGTGTCGCATTCGCTTCACGAACATCGGGAGCAATTAACTACGCTGCTCGCCCAAGCCCAGGCGGGACGAGAGGCTGTTCAGCAGCTCGAACAGGCTATTCGCCAAGCCGATATGCAGATCCTCGGATTGGCGAAAGATGAATCGGCGTTTCGCCGGACGGTCGATGAATTGGCGCACCGTCTTGAGACCATCCGAACCGAGCGACGGATACAAGAGGAGGAACGAGTTCGGAGTCAGCAAGACCTGGAAGAGACGCGCATCGAGCTGCTGCGCCAGACAGAAGAAAAAACCAACCGCGAGGCGGCGCTCACGGCGTTGCAACAGTCGCTTCGCGCCTACGAAGGCGAAACCCTGGATTTGCAACATTGCGTAACGGAATCGCATCTGGCCTTGGCCGCGGTCCGCGCCAGATTGGAACATGGTCACGCCGATTTGAATCGATTGGGCCGCGAGCAGGAAGACATAACGGCTCGCATGGCGATGTTGACCCAGCAACTCGGCGCGCTGACCGACTCGGCGGAGCACAGTCGGGTCGAACGTGAACGGAGCGAGCGCCTTTTTGGTGAATTAGACGAGCGAGCACTCCATATTCGACGCGACCTGCAGGCTGCACAGGAACAGTACGATTGCGACTCGCAAGCCGTGCAGGCTCTCGATCGTCAACTGGCTTCCATTCGCCAGGCCTTAACCGCCTGTCGGGAGACTCGGTTGGGCATCGAAGTTCGCCGCGCCGAACTCACGACGCAATTGTCCGTCCGAGAGAGCACCTTGATGGGAACCTATCAGCTCTCTTTAGAAGCCACGCTGGCCCAGGAGCCGGAGTCGGCGGCGGATACGGGTCAAAGCGACCAACTCCCTTTGAGAGATCAATTGCAAAAGATCCGGGATCGCCTTGAGCGGCTTGGTCCAACGAATCTGGCCGCCATTGACGAACACCGAGAACTTGAAGAGCGGTATCGCTTTCTCACGACGCAGGAAGAGGATTTATCCAAATCGGTGGCGTCACTAAAGGAAATCATCGCACGGATCAATCACACCACAAAAGAAATGTTCTTGGACACGTTTAACGAGCTCCAACAGAAATTCATCGAAGTGTTCGCGCGATTTTTTCCCGGTGGCCGAGCGGAGTTGGTCTTAGTGGACCCGCAACCCGATCCTGAGGGGGCTGCCACCGGTGCTGAAGAGCCTGGGGTCGATATTGCCGCACAACCACCGGGGAAGCGATTGAAGAGCATTACCATGCTGTCGGGCGGAGAAAAAACGCTGACGGCGATGGCGCTCATCTTTGCGAGCTTTCTCATTCGTCCGACCCCGTTTTGTATCCTGGACGAAATCGATGCGCCGCTGGATGAAGAAAATATCGGGCGGTTTACCACGGTCCTCCGTGAGCTCTCCAGCGCAGCGCAATTCATCGTCATCACGCACAATAAGCGGACCATGTCGATCGCCGATTCCCTGTTCGGGGTCACCATGGAAGAGCCCGGCGTGTCGAAGCTTATCTCCGTCCGCCTAGCCGACCTCCAGCCCGCATGAGGCAATCAGATAGGCCGGCCTTCAGAACTGTGCGCGGTTTGTCATTCTTTCTCTCTTCACCTTTTTTCTCCACTCTTAGGAGGAGCGATCGAGCGAGCCGCCCTTGCGCGAATGCAGCGAGCACATTCTGATCGTGCGCGCTATGCAGCACCCGTGCTCGCTCGACCGTTCCTCCCTCCCCCTCTTTTTCTTGACAGTCCTATAGCACTTTGCTATAAACCCACGTTGTGAAAATGGTTTTCGGTGTAGTAGCCTATCTAAGACGCACTGCTGCAAGGCCAAGGTTTCCTGTCTTGGTCTTATCATTCATTGGCTAGGTGACGATCCTCCGATGAAGCTCCTCAAGAGTCTCATGATTCGTTTGTCCGATAGCCTGCTGGCGTCCATGCCTCGCCGCCTGAAGGTCGGCTCACGACTTCGCGCCATGCCGATGCTGCGATTGGTCTCGCATAATCTGCATCCGGTGGTACACCCGGACCCAACGATTCGAAAGCCGGCGGCCTCTGTCGGACATTCGGAATTCATTGATGAGGCCATCCGCCGCAGCAAATCATGGCTCTTGAAGCGGCAGCATGCGGAAGGGTTTTGGGTGGCTGAGCTCGAGGCCGATACGACCTTAACATCTGAATATCTGATGCTTCGTCGCTTCTTAGGCCTTGTTGACCCGGAGAAGGAACGGAAGGCAGTTCGCTATTTAACCGCGACGCAGCTTGTTGACGGCGGATGGCCCATTTACTATGGCGGCCCATCCGAGATCAGCGCCTCGGTGAAAGCGTATTTTGCGCTGAAGTTGGCCGGGGTCTCACAGGATGAGCCGTTCATGGTTCGAGCCAAAGATGATATTTTGGCGAAGGGAGGCGTGGCGGCGGCCAACGTGTTCACGAAGATCACCTTGACCTTATTCGACCAATATGATTGGCGGGGCATCCCAAGCATGCCTCCTGAAATCATGCTGTTGCCCAAATGGTTTTATTTCAGCATTTATGCCATTTCGTATTGGAGTCGAACCGTCCTCATCCCATTGCTGATCGTCTTTGCTCACCGTCCTGTGTGCCGGATTGCTCGCGAGCAAGGTATTGATGAGTTGTATGTACAGCCGCGCCATTTGATGGATTATCGTGACGTCCCCCCGCTGCACAAGGATCAGTCCTTTTTTGCGTGGCGCAATGTCTTTATTACCTTGGACCGGTTATTGAAAATTTACGACCGCATGCCGATTCGCTCGTTGAGGGATGCCGCCGTCCAACGAGCGGCCGAATGGGTGCTGGAGCGTCTCCACGGAAGTGGAGGACTTGGCGCTATTTATCCGGCGATGGCGAACTCCATCCTGGCGCTGCGTTGCCTCGGACATGGCGTTGATCATCCATTGATCGCGAAAGCCTTGCGAGAGATTGAAGCGCTGGAGGTCTACGGCGCCGTCGCGACTGCACAGGGGCCTATTGAAGCGATGCATCTCCAACCATGTTTTTCTCCGATCTGGGACACGGCACTCTTTATCAATGCCGCGCTCGAAGCCGGACTGCCGCAAGATCATCCGGCGCTCCTCAAAGGCGGGCAATGGCTTATGTCTCGCCAAACACAGAAGGTCGGGGACTGGAAGGTTTCGGCGCCGACGGCGAAGCCGGGCGGCTGGTATTTTCAATTTGAGAATGAAATATACCCGGATGTAGACGATAGCGCCGTTGTCTTGATGGCACTCGCGAAGCTGCAGATGGCGGATCGCCAGGCACAACAACAGTCCACGGAACGCGGGTATCGATGGGTCATGGCGATGCAAGGTTCCGATGGCGGCTGGGGTGCATACGACAAAGATAACAACAAGATGGTCTTCAACCTGATTCCATTTGCCGATCATCGTGCACTCTTGGATCCCAGTACGGCGGATCTCACCGGTCGCTGCCTTGAAATGCTCGGCGCCTTGGGATATGACCGCAGCCATGCAGCTGTCCGTCCCGCGCTGGAATTTTTACGTCGCGATCAGGAAGAAGATGGAAGCTGGTATGGTCGCTGGGGCGTGAATTACGTGTATGGCACGTGGTCTGTGCTGGCCGGCTTGCGGGCGATCGGTGAAGACATGTCTGCGCCCTACATCCAACGAGCCGTCACTTGGCTTGAGTCGAGACAAAATGCGGATGGGGGGTGGGGTGAGTCCTGCCTGTCATATGCCGACAGGGCCGAAGCGGGCCGTGGCGGCAGCACACCGTCGCAGACGGCGTGGGCACTGCTGGCCTTATTGTCAGCCGGGATGGCCGATTCCATCAGCGTCGTCCGAGGAGTCAACTATCTGCTCCGTCATCAGCGGGAAGATGGGTCTTGGGAAGAAATCCGCCACACGGGCACGGGTTTCCCCCGCGTCTTCTACCTCCGCTATCACTGGTACTGCCAGTATTTCCCTCTCTGGGCGCTTGCCATGTATCGGAACATCCGGACTCGCGGGCAGGCACGGGCCGACGAACTGCGGCTGGCCGCATGCGCAGCGGGACTGTTCCGATCGGACCACTAGCCGCATGTTCCGTTGCCTTTTGTGGCGGTCGGAGCAGTGGGATTTCGATTGACACGCGTCGGAATCTTTGCCGCCACGCGGTGGGAAAGGCAGGCCATTCAGCACGTTCTGAGTGTCGATACGATCCAACGCGGCGCAGGGTACTGTCGCGTCATCGGGCGGCGAGGCCGTTGCCATCTGTTTCTGATTCAGACTGGAATAGGTCCTACCAATGCCCGTGCTGTCTGTCGAGCTGCCTTGAAGGATCTATCACTGGATATGGCGATTTCTTCAGGACTGGCGTGCGCGCTCACACCATCTTCCATTGGAGACCTGTTCATCGGCACCGAGGTGCTGACGACACGAGATGAGGGGATGGAGGAGATGTACGCCGAGGCGATATGCGATCGAACGTTGACCGATATGGGTCTCCGTGCCGCACATGCCGAAGGTCTGCCGGCGCAGGCAGGACGGTTTGTCTCCCTGCCGCGCATTCTCTGGAGAGGTGAGGAGAAGCGATGGGTTGCAACAGAGACAGGCGCCGTGGCACTCGATATGGAAAGCGCCGCGATCGGGGCGATGGCCGGCCAGCATCACATCCCGTTCGTCATTATTCGAGCGGCCTCCGATCTCCTCGATGAAGATTTGCCGATGGATTTTAATCTATTTTTGGATCGGGCCGATTGGTTAAAAGGGGCATGGGCATGTGCCTCGCGGCCGAGAAGTCTTTTGGGTCTCCGGCGTATGCAGATTCAAATGCGCACGGCGTCTCAACGAATCAGTACTGTTTTTAAACGATTCCTTGATGACGTCGCGTAGCGAATGTTCCAAATCTAAACAGGCATGAAATGCTGACAACAGGGCTTGAACGTTTGGGCGGAAAGACCCTCTTTCTGATTCAGGAAATGGGCCGGATGTTGCTGTTTCTTCTTACGACCTGCGCATGGCTGGCTCGTCCGCCGTTTCGTCCGTTTCAAATGCTGAAGCAGTTACACTTCATCGGGTTTAAATCTACGTTCGTCGTCGTGCTCACCGCGATGTTCACCGGCATGGTGTTAGGGTTGCAAGGATATTATACGCTGCGGAAGTTTGGATCGGAGGGCCTGCTAGGTTCCGCGGTCGCCCTGAGCATGATTCGAGAGCTGGGCCCGGTGCTTGCGGCATTGATGGTCACGGCGCGGGCCGGGTCTGCAATCACGGCTGAAATCGGCATTATGCGCATTACCGAACAAATCGATGCGCTGGATACCATGGCGGTCAACCCGCAACAGTACTTGGTCGCACCGAAATTAGTCGCGGGGCTCATCGGTGTACCTCTGCTCGTGGCCATCTTCGATGTAGTGGGCATCTGGGGGGGCTACTTGGTCGGTGTCGATCTGCTGGGCGTCAGCGCAGGCTCCTATTGGAGCTCGATTGAGTCCGCCGTGGATTGGAAGGATGTCTACGGGGGCATCCTCAAGTCCATCAGTTTTGGAGTGATCATCGCGTGGATATGCTGTTACAAAGGCTATTACACGAGGATGAGCGCAGAAGGATTGGGGACTGCGACGACGGAAGCCGTCGTGCTGTCGTCCGTTTTGATTTTGGTGTGGGATTATTTTTTAACGTCGGTACTTTTATAAGTGCTGGGGTTTGCACCCTTCTTCGACTCAGCACTCAGGACTAAAGCGTGATCAAACTTGTCGGTGTTGAAAAAGCCCTCGGCGGCCAGCCGGTCTTGCGGGGGGTCGATCTGGAGATCCCCAAGGGGAAACTCACGACCATTATCGGACGAAGCGGAGAGGGCAAGAGCGTCCTGCTGAAGCATATGATCGGGTTGCTGCAGCCGGATCGCGGGCAGGTTTGGGTCGGTGACATCGAGCTGTCACGGCTCAGAGGTCAAGCGCTGAACGAAGTCCGAAAGCGCTTTTCGATGTTGTTTCAAGGCGCCGCCTTGTTCGATTCATTGACCGTCTTTGAAAACGTCGCGTTTCCGCTGCGAGAGAAATTGCGATTGCCTGAAGGCAAAATGAAATCGCGGGTGGAAGAGAAATTGGAACAGGTCGGCCTTGCCGGGATGGGGCATAAATATCCCGCTGAGCTCAGCGGCGGCATGAAAAAGCGTACCGGTCTCGCGCGCGCGCTGGTCGTAGAGCCGGAGATTGTCTTGTTTGACGAGCCGACGACCGGCCTAGATCCGCTCATGGCAAAGACCATTCACGACCTCATCGTCGCGATGCAACAAACATTCGGTTTTACCGGCGTCATGGTGAGCCATGAGATTCCGGAAGTCTTTGGTATTTCGGACTGGGTGGCGATGTTGAGCAAAGGGAAAATTGTCTTGATGGCGCCGTCCCCCGAATTTCAGGCCACGACTGATCCCGTGGTGCGCGAGTTTATTACCGTGGGCGGCACGATGCCGCTACAAGCCATTCAACGTGAATCGTGCTGAGTTTTTAATTCTCAGTTCTTCGTGTTTAGTTACAGAGATTCTTCGCACACGAACTAAAAGCTGGAAAACTAAAAAGTACGGGTTGTCAGGATTAACGGTTCACGAATAACGAGTAACGGGAGACGAGATGGAAAAAGGAAAACTCGAGCTGGTTGTCGGCGTCTTTGTCGCGATCGGTCTTGTGTGTTTAGGATATCTCTCGATTAAGCTCGGCAAGCTGGAATTGGTCGGCGGCAATCAGTACGAGGTGGAAGCGGAATTCGATTCGGCGTCCGGTATCAAAGCAGGTGCCACGGTAGAAATTGCCGGCGTGGAAGTCGGACGGGTTAAGACGATCAGGCTGAAGGATGATCGGGCGATCGTCATGCTGGCGATTCACGACGGGGTGAAATTGTATTCCGACACCATCGCATCGATTAAAACGCGGGGCATCATTGGAGAAAAATTTATGGCGTTGTCTCCCGGTGGTGGCGGAGAGGCGCTCAAGCCGGGCGGTAAGATACGAGACACGGAATCCGGAGTCGATTTGGAAGAATTAGTGAGCCAATTCATCCATGGAAATGTGAAATGAGGAGGGCGACGAACCGGCTGTCTTGCTCGCGCCCCGCGCACGCGAAGACGGTGCTCGGCGGACGCGCGCAGTGAAGCCAGTCCGCCGCCCTCCTGAGAGAGGGAGTACAGGAGGATAATATGCAAGAAGGTAATCTCGGACGAGTGAAACAGCCGTTATTTCTATATGGGGTTATCATTGCCGCAATTGGATTGTTATGTGGTGTGCCATCCATCAGTCCTGCGGCGACGGCGACGGAGTCGGTGAAGGGCACCATCGACAAGGTCTTGCACATTCTTCAAGATAAGGAGATGAAGAAAGCCGAGCGAACCGAGGAGCGTCGCCGATTGATTGAAAAGACAATTGGGGACCGATTCGGGTGGGAGGAAATGGCCAAGCGGACGTTGAGCGGGCAATGGGCGAAAATGACTGACAAACAACGCCAGGAATTTGTCGATCTATTTCGGACCCTCTTGACCAATACGTACATCGGACGCATCGAAAGCTATTCAGGTGAGCAGATCCAGTATGTCAATGAACGGATCCAAGACGGCTTTGCGGAGGTCCGCACGAAGGTATCCTCCGGGAAAACCGAATTTCCAATGGACTATCGTTTATTGAGCAAGTCCGGCGATTGGCATGTGTACGATATCGTGTTGGATGGCGTGAGCCTGGTTGCGAACTATCGTGGGCAGTTCAGCAAGATCCTCCACTCATCGGGTTATGAGGATCTGGTGGAGAAATTGCGAACGAAATCAGAAAAAATCACGACCCCGTAAGGGACCGCACGCTCGCGTCATGAGCCTTGGCTTCTGCCGATCGGTCCTTGTTCTATTTGTGATCTCGATCTGGCCGATCGCGGGGCTGGGTGTGCCTCCATCGGTTCAGGCGGATGTCTCCTACTTCCCCGTTCCCTCGGTCTCCACCTCAAAGAATGACGGCAACGACGTCGGATTAATTGTGCCCACGCTGGTCACGACCCGGGAAGGGGAATTACGTTATGTCATCGCTCCTATGTTCGTCGTCAATTCGATCGTCGGTGCACGTGGTTCGCTGAATCTCTTTCGATATGAGCCGGGCGGGAGGGAGTTTCGTTTTATCGCCTCGTATACGGAGCAAATCGAACGAAAACTGGTATTCAGTTATGCGGACCCCGCGTTTCGGAACGGCCGCTATGCGTTAAACTTCGGCGGATCATTTTTCAAGAATGCCACCTCGCGTTTTTACGGCATCGGCCAGGGCACGCCGCTGAGCGATCAAACCAACTATACTGCCCGGGAAATTCGGGCGAATTGGAAATTCGGAATCTATTTGAATGAGGTCACTCAGATAGCGATCGGCGAGCGGTACAGGGAAGTCCAGGTCCAGCGGGGGGGCACCAACCTTCCGTTTTCGGCAGAGGTGTTTCCCAATGTCGTGGGAATGTCGGGAGCGTCTATCTTAGGACACCGTGCGACGTTTCACTACGATACGCGGGATAGCTTGGTCGTTCCCACCGTGGGCTCTCAAGTCAGCGCGTATGCTGAATTGAACCAAAACCTGCACAACAGCGACCATCCTCTGTACTATCGGTATGGCTTGGAAGTGAAAAAGCTGTTCCCGAGCGATTCGAAGCGGGTCATTCTGGTCGTCCGCGGTGATTTTCAAACGACGTTCGGGAGTGACGTGCCTTTTTACGAGCGTAGTTCGCTGGGCGGACAGAATAACCTCAGAGGGTACGGCGTGGACCGATTCATCGATAATCATCTGGCCGCGTTGAGCATCGAAGAACGAATCCATGTCATGCGGATCCGCGTCTTGAACGTGAGCACGGATTTCGAGGTGGCCCCATTTGTGGATGCCGGCACGGTGTTTCCTTCGTTCAGTTCGCTCAGGAGCCGGCAATTCCATGATTACAAAATCACTCCAGGAGTCGGTTTCCGCGCCATTGTCCGACCGAATATTGTCGGCCGATTGGACTATGGCTACAGCAATGAAGGAGGCGCCGTTTTTGCCGGCCTTGATTTTCCATTCTAACCCTGATGTTGAAAGAGGCAGTCTCCTTTTCCGGGCGCCGCTCACCGGGAAGACACTGTTTTCGTCGTGGCTCTTTAGAGACAAACAGTGGAGTTCGTGGAGACGTTTTCAACAGCCGCTAAGATAAAGATCCATGGAGGTATCGAGCTAAATGCTTGACGATACAACAATCATATGTGAAGATGAGCTAGTAGCTACCATACAATCCTCATACGCATGCATAGTGCTTCCAATTCAACTAAATAAATAGCTATTTCTCAGGAGAGCTTTATGTCGCTGCTGAAAGCAATTCACAGCCCGATGGACTTGAAACGTATTACTCCCGATCAATTTCCCCGATTGTGCCAGGAGATTCGCGAGCAGATTCTATCGGTCGTCTCTCAGGTCGGAGGGCATTTGGCCTCAAACCTCGGCGTCGTCGAATTGACGGTGGCCTTGCAATACATGTTGAATACGCCTCAAGACAAGATCGTGTGGGACACCAGCAACCAGGCCTATACCCATAAATTATTGACGGGACGGCGTGAGCAATTTCATACACTTCGGCAGTACGGCGGACTCAGCGGTTTCTGCAAACGTGAAGAAAGCATGTATGACACGTTCAATGCTGGCCATGCGGGCACAGGGGTCTCGGCGGCCTTCGGAATGGTTGAAGCACGCGAGCAGCTCAAACAGACACATAAAGTTGTCTGTGTCGTCGGCGATGGCGCCTTGACGTCGGGGATGACCCTCGAAGCGATGCATCATGCCGGTGGCTTGGGTAAAGATTTTCTCGTCATTTTGAACGACAACCAAATGTCGATCTCGAAAAATGTCGGGTCCATTTCCGCCTATCTCAACCGAACTTTTACCGGAGAATTTTACACACGGATGCGAGAAGAAACGGTTCAATTTCTACAGGCGATTCCTCAGATCGGGCAGCCCATGCAGAAGATGGCGAAGCGCGCGGAGGAACTAGCCCGAGGGCTTATTCTGCCGGGCTTGCTGTTTGAAGAATTGGGGTTCCGTTATGTCGGACCGATCGATGGCCACAATTTCGAGCATCTCTTACCGACAGTGGAGAATGTGCTCAAGCTCAAGGGGCCCGTCCTCTTGCATGTCATTACGAAAAAGGGGTTAGGCTACGAACCCGCGATGCGCAATCCCGTATGGTTCCATGCATGCCCGGCCTTCGTGCGCGAATCCGGACAGCCGGCCAAGAAGGCCGCTCGCCCAAGCTATACGGCGATCGCCGTCGATAGTTTGGTGAAGCTGGCCAGACAGGACCAACGCATCGTGGCGATCACAGCCGCTATGTGTGAAGGCACCGGTCTCAATGTGTTCGAAAAAGAGTTTCCGGATCGGCTGTATGATGTAGGGATTGCCGAGCAACATGCCGTCACCTTTGCGGCCGGTCTTGCCGCACAAGGCATGCGCCCGGTCGTCGCGCTGTATTCGACGTTCCTACAGCGCGCGTACGATCAGGTTGTGCACGATGTGGCGACCCAGAACCTTCCTGTGACGTTCTGTATTGATCGCGGCGGCTTAGTGGCCGAAGACGGGACCACGCATCATGGCGCCTTCGATATGGCCTTTCTTCGCCATGTTCCCAACATGGTTGTGATGGCGCCGAAGGATGAAAATGAACTGCAGCATATGATGAAGACGTGTCTGCAGTATGAGGGCCCGGCGTCGGTACGATACCCACGCGGCGTGAGCCTCGGTGTCAAGATGGA
>DATEPO010000276.1:0-4199 GCA_035273145.1 Nitrospiraceae bacterium | reverse complement strand
AAACGCGCGGCAAAGGCGGAACGGCTCATTCCGGCGATGGACGCCAGCGCTTCCACAGTAAACCGCTCCGAAGGACATTCGAGCATCGCCTGTAAGGCTCTTGCAAGACCCGGCTCGGCCATGGCAGTCATCCATGGGATTGGTGCTGTGCCGCGATCGATCTGCCGCCGCAAGAGCAAAATCAGGCACTGCTTCAGGAGAGCTTCAGTGAGTGCTCGGGTGCCCAGTCCGGGCCGGGAGGATTCTGCAAGAAGAATGACAAATTGATCGCGCAATCCCTCCCGCCCGTCGAAGTGCTCAACAATAGGCTTGTCCAAGGAAGCGAATAGATCCGGGGTCGAAGTGACTGCGACGCCGACTTCGCCGCACGCCGTCAATATGCCCGGCTCGCCCTCGCCGGCGTGGATTGTGGGAACGCTTTCTTTAAACAATGGCGCCCGCAGCCGTCGACGTGGAAAGTTGAGAGACTCCTCATTCTCGTTCGCGCCGATACTGTAGATGACGCCCGGTGGCAGAAGCACAAAGCTGTGCTGCCGCAGCTTGATGGTGGACTCATTTCTGATTTTCAGCGTGCCTTGACCAGCAAGGCAGTAGTGCAGGCTCGCCGTCGAACAGAACTCGAACGTCAGCTGGTATCCCAGCCGAATATCGCAAGATGTGAAGGCCCCGACGCCCACCTCCATGTTGGCGAGAAATCTGTCGAGGAGGTCCAAGTTCGTTTACTCCCTGTGCCACTGCGCCTAGTCTGGACGGATCAGCACCAATCCGAGACCAATTGGCACCTCCGGCTTCCTATGATAAGGCCTGAATTTGAAATCTGCTCGACCAGTGGTTCTCAGTAAAAAGCAAAAGAGGAGACGCGATGGGAAGCTCAACAAATGTCGCGGATGCGCACCTGGAGATGGAAATCGGATCGAGGATACAGGCAGTCGCATTCAACGTACTTCGTTATGGGTTGATACTAGCAATCGCCTGGATTGCAGCCATGAAAGGCACCGAATACGAAGCGAAGGGTATCCAGCCTCTCATTGCGCACAGTCCATTCCTGAGCTGGGGTTACAGCATATGGACAGTACGGCAGTTTACCGCTGCGATCGGAGTTGTCGAGCTCATCATTGCGACGTTGATCGCTCTTCGGCATTGGTCTCCAGAAGCATGCGCGATTGGCAGTGCAGGCGCGGTACTGATGTTTCTGACGACACTCTCGTTCTTGTTTTCTACTCCCGGCTGGGAACCGAGCCTAGGTGGTTTTCCCGCCCTTTCGGGGGACGTCGGAGAATTTTTGATCAAGGATGTCGTCCTGCTCGGAGCGGCATTGTGGTCGATGGGTGAAGCTCTGGCGGCTATGCGTACGTCGCGTTCCTCCGTGAGATCCACACGATAGAAGATGACGGTTTCGTCGTGTTGTCTTTGCGGTGTTCTCTACGGTTGTCACACACCAATAGTTAAGCATTCAATGATAGGAGATCGAATGAGATTTAAAGGCAAAGTAGCGATTGTTACGGGCGGCAGCTCAGGTATAGGCAAGGAGACAGCTAAGCGATTGGTTGCGGAGGGCGCTTCAGTTGTCCTGAGTGGAAAAGATGAGGCGAAGCTCAAGTCTGCGGCAAAAGAAATGGAGGGGAGTTCGGGTCAGGTTCGTATCCTGGCGGGTGACATTGCCAAACCGGCGACTGGAGCCGCTCTGGTACAACGCGCTGAACAGGACTTTGGCGGTCTGGATATTTTGGTGAGCAATGCCGGCGTCTTCAGGCCAAAGCCATTCAACGAGATTACTGAGGAAGAGTACGACTGGTTCCTCGATACTATCCTCAAGGGAAAGTTCTTTATGGCACAGGCTGCTGCGAAAGCGATGAAGAAGCGAGGCGGCGGGGCGATTGTGCATACGGGGTCGATGTGGGCGCTCCAGGCGATAGGCGCTACCCCATCCAGCGCTTACTCGGCGGCGAATGCCGGAGTTCACGCGCTAGTTCATAATCTCGCACTGGAGCTGGCCGCCGACAAAATCAGGGTCAATGCCGTCGCTCCTGCTGTCGTCGAAACTCCCATCTACTCGACCTTTCTCACTGCGGAGCAGCTGCCCAAGGTGCTGCCCACCTTCAACGCTTTTCATCCTTTAGGCCGAATCGGGCAACCGGGCGACGTTGCCGAGGCCATTCTCTTCCTGGCCTCGGACCAGAGTGCGTGGATCACAGGAACAGTATTGCCCGTCGATGGCGGCGTCATGGCTGGCCGCAACTAAGGCTTGCGATCTCGAAACACAAGGAGGTAAGCACATGTCGGAATACCGCAAAAATCCGGAAGCTGTATCTCGCCTTTCTCCCGAGCAATACCGCGTGACACAGCATGGCGAAACGGAACATCCCTTCGAGAACGCCTATTGGGACAACAACGAACCGGGCATTTACGTGGACGTCGTGTCGGGCGAACCCCTGTTCACGTCGTTGAACAAATTCGACAGCAGCTGCGGTTGGCCGAGCTTTACCAAGCCGGTGGATCCAGAAAACGTGGTCGAGAATCGCGATGTCAGTCACGGCATGATCCGGACCGAAGTCCGCTCAAGTCATGGTGACAGCCACCTTGGCCATGTCTTTCCGGATGGGCCGCGCGACGAGGGTGGTTTGCGCTACTGCATCAATTCAGCCTCGCTGCGCTTCATCCCACTAGATGAACTCGAAAGCGAGGGCTATGGCAGCTACCGCAAGCTGTTCGGGCCCCAGGAAAAGGAGTAGCAGCATGACCGCATCGACCGAACACGCAATCCTCGCCGGCGGTTGCTTCTGGGGTATGCAGGATCTATTGCGCCGTTATCCTGGCGTGATTTCAACCCGAGTTGGCTATACGGGCGGCGACGTGCTCAACGCGACCTACCGCAATCATGGAACCCATGCCGAAGCGATCGAGATTTGTCTTTGATCCCCGAACGATCAGCTACCGGAAGCTCCTGGAGTTCTTCTTCCAGATTCACGATCCGACCACGCTGAACCGTCAAGGTAATGATAGGGGAACCAGTTATCGTTCGGCGATCTTCTACACGAGCGAAGAACAGAAGCGGATCGCAAAGGACACAATTGCCGACGCCGACGCTTCAGGGCTTTGGCAAAGCAAGGTGGTGACCGAAGTGGCCCCAGCCGGCGCTTTTTGGGAGGCCGAACCGGAACATCAGGATTACCTGGAACGCGTGCCCAATGGCCATACTTGCCATTTCATTCGGCCCGACTGGAAGCTCCCAAGCCGAGCAAGTTGAAGGCCGCGAATCGGTAGTGCCTAGTGCACTGCTATTACGGTACTCGAAATGGCAAGCCTCCTTAAAGGAGCATAAGCCGAAGGCCATTATCTTCTCGGGCCAGGGGGATATTTTCTTCACACCTGAGGGAGGCGAGTCGTATTTAAAGGATCTGCCAAACACTGAAATGCATCGGCTCCTGGACTACATCGCAGAGCACATCCACAGTTTTTACGACAAAACGGGAGCGCCCACTGAAACTGGGCTGGGCCCCGTGACGCGCGGTGCTTGAGCATCGTCGATGCTCAAGCACTATTCGCGAGCTACGGAGAATATACGGCGTGGGCGTTAGGCAATCCCGGAGTCCTCACTGACGAACGCGGATGATCGTCTTTCCCTTGACCCGGTCGGTCGGGTTGAAGGCGGCAACGACGTCGTCGAGGGCAGCCACGTTGCCGATGTTTGTCCGCAGCCGACCATTCCGAAGCCGTTGGATGAGCTCACTCAATTGGGTGCTATCGGGTACGACGACGAAGTCGATAGTCCGGCCGCCAGAAGGCCGCGCCTCGGTCGGGCCGGTGATGGTCACCAGCGTTCCCCCGGCGCGAACAAGGCCCGCAGACCGCTTCGCAATGTCGCCGCCGATGACATCGAAAACCAGATCGACTTCGCCGACGTCTTCCAGGGCGTCGTTATCGAGGTCGACGAACTCCTGTGCGCCGAAGTCGAGAGCCGTCTGACGACCGGCAGCGCGCCCGGTGCCGATGATGTACGCACCGACCTCACGCGCGAGCTGCGTCACCATCGTCCCGACTGCGCCGGCCGCGCCGTGCACGAGGACGCTCTGCCCCGCCCGGAGGCGGCCGTGCTCGAACAGCCCCTGCCACGCGGTCAGGCCCGGCATCACCAGGGCAGCGCCCACGGTGAAGTCGACATCGCCTGGCAGCGGTGTAAGGTTGCGTGCCTCTACGGC
>DATEPO010000275.1:0-5582 GCA_035273145.1 Nitrospiraceae bacterium | reverse complement strand
ACGAGTCCTAGAGATCTAAGAAGATATTGCATTTTGGTGCTTCCCTTTCTGTATGCCTCAGACCACACTCGCACGGTATGGATTAACGGGCCGTCTGCGCAGGGCCATCACGGCTTTCCAGCCGGTATAAAGGCGACGTCCGTCACTTTGTTTTCCTCGTCCACCAAGAGCACCACCGCATCGTCCTTAGATAACGTGGCCACCCTGGACTGAATGAGCGGCCGTACTTCGTAGGCTTGCTCTTTGCCGCCGTCGGTTCGGATGGTAATGCTATTGGCCAGCAATGGCTTCAGCACGACCCCGGCCACTTGGACCAAATTGCCTTTCAGGGGAGTCATCTTTTGCCAGAGTTCCGCCGCGTGTTGAACGGCTTCCCGATTGGCAAACACCACATCGACGACCTTGTCCAGCTCATCGATGAGAAAGACGGCATCCACTCCCGGAGGAACGGAGGCCACCTTGCTTCTCGCGACCGGTCGTATCCAGTGCGACTCTTCTGTGCCGGCCGCCGTCCGAATCACCGCCTTATCGTGTCCGGTCTCCAGCGGTCCGGCGAGTTGCCCTCGCACGATACAATGGTGGCTCGACTCGCCCACCACATGGACATCGACCAGCAGATTTTGTTCATTGACGGTGATCTCGACCCGATCCCCCTTTTCAACGGCGACAATCCCTTATCGTGTCGCACCAAAGAATTGCCGATCCAAGAAGATGAGACGGTTCTCGTGCTCTGGAACCGGCTTGAGACGTGGAAGAATGGGAATACATCAAGCCACTCCATCGGTCGCTGAGCACGCAGGCGGCAGACTTTTTGACAGCTTATCGAGATGCGGAGACGGGATTGCCGTTGCCTTCTTATGATCTGTGGGAGGAACGCCGTGGCGTCACGGCCTTTACCTACGGCGCCGTCTGGGGCCGGGTTGACGGCCGCCGCTAAATTTGGAGGCGTTCGGTGAAATCGCGTTGGCACAGCATTACCGCACGGCCGACGACGAAATAAAAGCCGGGGTGATGAATATTCTCTATAGACCGGAACTCGGCCGCTTCGCGCGGATGGCGTTGCGGACAACGGATGGAGGCTGGAAAATCGATCCGACGCTGGATTCGTCCCTGTTTGCCCTATGGTACTTCGGCATGTTGGCTCCGGACGACTCGCGCATCACGCAAACGATGTTGGCGGTCCATGAACGTTTATCGATCAAAACCACCGTCGGCGGAATAGCTCGCTACGAAGGCGACGGCTATCATCGCCAGACTGACGACGCGGCCAATGTGCCCGGGAAATTCCTAGTTCATCGCGACGTTTTGGCTTGCACAGTGGCGCATTGCCATGGCGAAGACCAGGGATGACAAGCTGCCGTCACCCTGCTTGAATGGTGTGCCCGTCACGCCCTTCCCTCGGGAGTCTTAGCGGAGCAAATCCATCCGTACACCCATGCCCCACTGTCGGTCTCCCCGCTCACGTGGAGCCATGCCGCATGTGCCACGGCGGTGCAGGCATATCTCCGGCGGTGGCGTTCATTGCCGTAGAACACGTACTTTCACGGTGGACATCGCGGAGCGTTCGGCGGTTGCATCATGGCCCCACCGATACAGTACGGTAAGAAACACGGAATCGGCATTTCTCCGAATCCTGTCCAACCGTGCGCGAAAAAATTGAACTCACATTGAGTGCAACGTGGCCCGCGCGAGTTGGTCGGCCATGATTTCCCACCACGTTGAAGGCCGCTTCATATTCTGATTGAGTTATACCTTCATCCCACCCCTCGACAGCATATCGATACATTTCGCCACCAGGCCGGTCCACCCCGTTTGATGAGACGCGCCGATTCCAGTTCCATTGTCTCCATGGAAATATTCATAAAACAGGAGCAGGTCCCGCCAGTGCGGATCCTGCTGAAATTTTTCCATCCTGCCGAACACCGGCCTGCGGCCGTCCGGCCCGCGCAGAAAGAGAAGGGTGAGTCGGCGCGACAGCTCATTGGCAACCTCTCCCAAATGCATGTGCCGGTTGGATCCGACCGGACATTCCACCCGGTATTCTTCGCCTAAAAAATAATGAAACTTCTGGAGCGATTCGATAATCAGATAATTCACCGGGAACCAAATAGGCCCGCGCCAATTTGAATTGCCGCCGAACAGGCCGGTGCTGGATTCGGCCGGCTCATAGCCCACGCGATATTCCATCCCCATGGCCGACAACGTATACGGATGTGCGCGATGAAACTGCGAGAGCGCCCGAATCCCGTAGGGAGACAGGAACTCTTGTTCATCCAACATGTAGCGCAGAACTCGCCGGAGCCGTTGATAACTCACCAGGGACAGAAACCGGCGTACGCCATTGTCATGGGATTGCGTTTCCACGTGCGAGCCGAATTCCGGACGGTTTTCAATGAACCACTGCATGCGATGCTTGAATCGAGGCAACTGATCCACCAACTCGGAATCCAGGGTCTCGACCGCAAAGAGCGGAATGAGCCCCACCATCGATCGCACCTTCAACGGCTGATTTCGGCCATCCGGCAGATGGAGCACGTCATAGAAGAAGCCGTCTTCCTTATTCCAGAGTTCAAGTTCTTCCCGGCCGATCTTGTTGATGGCGCGACAAATATAGACAAAATGCTCGAAGAACTTGCTCGCCATGTCCTCGTATGCGTTATTCTCGCGGGCCAGCTCCATGGCGATGACCAGCATGTTAAGGCAATACATGCCCATCCAACTTGTCGCATCCGATTGTTCGATATGTCCGCCGGTCGGGAGCGGCTTGCTCCGATCGAAGACACCGATGTTGTCCAGACCCAGAAAGCCGCCCTGGAAAATGTTTCGGCCGTCCGCATCTTTGCGATTGACCCACCAGGTGAAGTTCAGCAGCAGCTTTTGAAACACCCGTTCGAGAAAACGACGATCGCCCACGCCACGACGCTTTTTCTCGATCTTATAGACACGCCACGCCGCCCATGCGTGCACCGGTGGATTGACATCCCCCAATGCCCACTCATAGGCCGGCAATTGGCCGTTGGGATGCATGTACCATTCACGGACGAGCAGGATGAGCTGCTCTTTGGCCAAGGCGGGATCGACGAGCGCCAACGGCACGCAATGGAAGGCCAAGTCCCACGCCGCATACCAGGGATACTCCCACTTATCGGGCATCGAGATGACATCCGCATTGTAAAGGTGCGGCCAATCCGAGTTACGGCCATGCACGCGGCTCCGCGGAGGGTCAGGCTGTCCCGGATCGCCCCGCAACCATCGGCTGACTTCATAATGATAAAACTGTTTGCTCCACAAGAGACCGGCAAACGATTGCCGCTGCACTCGGCGCGCATCCTCCGAGAGTCCATCCGGCTCCAGCTCCCGATAAAACTCATCGGCCTCCAGTCGGCGCTGAACGAAGGTCTGATCGAATGCCTGTCCGAACGGCACATCCTTCGCCTCCCGATCCGTCAAGCGGAGCTGAATCGTCTTTGTGCCTCCCTGTTCGATCGTAACTACGTACTGTGCTGCGGCTTTGGAGCCGATTTGGAGCAAGTTGACGGCTTCCTTCCGGCCATGCACGATATAGTCGTTGATGCCGTCTTTTACATAGGGCGACGTGTTCTCACTGTGATAGAGCCGTTGCGCATTGGTTTCATTTTCCGTAAAGAGCAGCGCCGGGCCGCCCTCACAGAGCAAGCGCCGGCGGCCGTAATAATCATGGGTGAGTTCAATCAGGCTCACGTCGCGACCGCCTGCCGACAGCGACTCCCCTTGCCTCAGTCTCGGACGCCGGACATCGAGTCCCCATGACCATGTATTGCGAAACCATATGGTCGGCAATACGGAGAGTTCCGCCGTTTCGGGACCGCGATTTACGATCTCGATGCGGATCAGCAGATCGTCGGACGTGGCTTTGGCATATTCGACGAACACGTCAAAATAGCGGTCCTGATCGAAGACACCGGTATCCAGGAGTTCGAACTCCGGGTCGCGCCGCCCGCGCCGCCGGTTTTCCTCGACCAAGCGGGCATACGGAAATTCTATGTGCGGGTACTTGTACAGATACTTCATATACGAATGCGTGGGCGTGGAGTCCAGATAAAAGTAATATTCTTTCACGTCCTCGCCGTGATTCCCCTCATTGCCCGTTAATCCAAACAATCGCTCTTTCAAAATGGGATCTCGACCATTCCACAGCGCCACCGCGAAACAAATAAATTGATGGCGATCCGAGATGCCGGCAAGCCCGTCTTCGTTCCAACGGTACGCTCTCGATCGTGCATGGTCGTGGGGAAAATATTCCCAGGCCGCGCCGTCAGGGCTGTAATCTTCGCGCACGGTGCCCCACGCCCGTTCGCTCAGGTACGGCCCCCAACGCTTCCAATGTGTCTTGCGGCCGGCGCTCTCCTCTAATCGTTGGGCTTCCGCCGTGAGGCGATCCGTCGGCTTCATCATTGCCTTCCTTTCGTGCGGGGCATCGTGCGCTGCGTGACTACTGCTCGATGATCGTCCGCTAACACGTCGAACAGAATCCGCATGACTTCGCCGACGGACCAGGCCTGAAAGGGACAGCCTCGCGGCGTATGGGGCGGTTCGGCGTCGGCAATTTCAGGGAAATGACCCAGGCCCGCCTCATGGACTTGCTGGAGTAAGGGGTAGAGATAGCGTTCGCGCGCTGTCTTTTTTATATCCGGGGTGTTGCCATGCACTCGAACCCAGGCCTCGATGAACGGACCGGCTAGCCACGGCCACACCGTGCCTTGATGATAGGCGCCGTCTCGCTCACGCACTCCGCCGCGATATTGACTCACATACCCCGGTTCACCAGGAGCCAACGAGCGCAATCCCATCGGTGTCCAGAGCCGTTGCTCCACAACTTCGACGATCGGCCGAGCCCGTGTTCCCTGCACGAGTGGAAACGGTAAGCCGCCCACGGCAAAGATTTGGTTCGGACGGCACGAAGCATCGACGGTTCCGGAGCGGTGATCGCAGTCAACGACATCATAGAGAGAGCCGTTCGACTCATTCCAAAACCGTGCTTCAAATGCCGCCATGCCACGATGGAATGGCTCATTCCATGCCTCGGACTGGCGACTGCCGATCTTGAGCGCATTAAGCCAGAGCGCCTGCACTTCGACGGGCTTCCCGATGCGCGGCGTCACCACCCACTCACCGATTTTCGCATCCATCCAGGTCAGTTGTGTGCCGGGCTGACCGGCGGCCAAGAGTCCATCCGTGTCGAGATGAATGCCGAAACGCGTTCCGTTGGCATAGCCGGAGAGAATTGATTCAATAGCCTGACAGAGCATCGTTCGGTCTTCCGGTGCGACCTCTTGCGCGCTTTCCTCGGAGGTCTGCAAAAATTCGTAGATCGCGATGATATACCACAGCGAGGCATCGACCGAATTAAATTCCGGCTCGCTGCCGTTATCCGGGAAACGATTCGGCACCATCCCTTCCGATACAGTCCCGGCCCATGCGAGCAAAATGTCACGTGCAATGTCCAATCGTCCAATGGCTAGGCAGAGGCCCCGCATCGCAATAAACGTATCCCGGCCCCAATCGGTGAACCACGGATAGCCGGCGATGATGGTCTTGCCTGG
>DATEPO010000274.1:0-2638 GCA_035273145.1 Nitrospiraceae bacterium | reverse complement strand
AGGCCGAACTCTTTGCCATTGCCCAAGAGTTTAAGAAAATCGCCGGCACTGTTTCCTCCCGTTACCAGCAAGATCTCCCGGATACCGGCATTGACCAGCGTCTGGATAGGATAATAGATCATCGGCTTATTGTAGACCGGCAGCAAGTGCTTATTCGTCACGCGAGTAAGGGGGGATAAGCGTGTGCCAAGTCCTCCCGCTAAGACAACACCTTTCATAGAGCCTCCTGGAGCCGTTAATCGTTACATGTGAACCGTTGATCGCAAGAGATCCGCTTGGAATCTCCTTCACCTCCTCTCTTCCGATTAACGGGTAACAATTCACGGTGAACATCTGCTACTCAGTTGCCGTCTCATCGTCCACGCGCGCTCGATGCGGTCCTCTTCGTCGCGTCCTCGACGAT
The DNA here is from genome assembly GCA_035273145.1 of Nitrospiraceae bacterium. Classification (GTDB taxonomy): domain Bacteria; phylum Nitrospirota; class Nitrospiria; order Nitrospirales; family Nitrospiraceae; genus JAICXS01. Next base: position 2,235 of record DATEPO010000274.1, on the reverse strand, counting down.
CGGCCAAAGAGAAGAACGAGGCGTAGACTTCTGGATCACGACATGAGAGTAATCGCCCTTTCAGCGCCTCGCGTTGGAGGGTCACGTTATCGGTCACATTCAGAAAAACCAAATCAACGCGATCCATCATGACGGAATCCTGAATGAGCCCGAGCAGGTGCAATCGCTCATCAAGATCCGGGTTATGGTCCAAGTACACGGCTACATCAATATCGGAATCGATCGTTGGCAGACGTCCATGGCGACCGGAGCCGAAGAGCAGGGAGAATTGGACGGCCGGAACTGACTTCATCGCCTCTTCCAATCGTCGCACATCAATGACTTTCGACATACGCCTTGACTTCGGCTGCGAACGCCTCTATGTCGCTTAGTTTCTTGGTGATGATCCCATACAGAATACTCAAATCCACTTGCTCATACTGATGAACCAGAAAATTTCTGAAGCGTACCATAGGGCCATATCGGCCGGCGTTCTGTAGCACGCCGAGCACTTGAAGCCGTTCCATCACCGCGACCGATGTCTCGGCTGGAGAGCCGCCGGCTAACGCGATCAAGCGCTCGCCGATATCGATCATAGCCTCGATCATGATCTGGAGCGCTCTCTCAACAACCTTTTGGCATGCCCAGTCTTCGCTGAATTCCTCGTAGTCTGCCGGAAGGTGTTCGCGTAGACGGCGAAGTGTCTCTTCCATTTCCGTCAATTTTCTAGCTACGATTCCGTTCTTCATTCCAGAGGGAGGATGTGCCGGAAATAGGTAATCGTCTTCTCCAACCCTTCTTCCAACGTGACCGCCGGTTCCCATCCTAGTAAAGTTTTGGCACGACGAATATCCGGGCGTCGAACCTTAGGATCATCAACCGGCAACGGATTGTGTTGAATTCGCGCGGTCGATCCCGTCAACTTCAGCACGAGTTGCGCAATATCGACCACTGTCAATTCGCGAGGATTTCCAATGTTGACCGGGTCATGGATCGACTCGGAAAGGGGTTCGGCAGAAGACGAGAGAAACCCGCTTCGATCCGTGCGCTGCGCGACGCTCTTATCTGAATCGACCAGTAACAACCCGATGATGCCGCGGACCAGATCATCGACATAACAAAAGCTCCTCGTCTGCAATCCATCCCCGAAAACGGTCAAGGCTTTGCCTTGGAGCGCCTGGACAATAAAATTGGAGACAACGCGCCCATCGTGCGGACGCATGCGCGGACCAAAGGTATTAAAGATACGAACGATGCGGGTATCCAGACCATGATAGCGGTGATAGGCCATGGTCATCGCTTCGGCAAATCGCTTGGCTTCATCGTACACCCCGCGCGGGCTAAGTGGATTCACATTCCCCCAATAGCTCTCGGGCTGAGGATTGACTAACGGATCGCCATACACCTCGGACGTACTAGCCAGTAAAAATCTTGCTCCTTTCGCTTTCGCCAAACCCAAGGCTTTATGCGTCCCAAGCGCGCCCACTTTCAGCGTGGCGATGGGAAGCTCAAGATAGTCTTGGGGGCTTGCAGGAGAGGCAAAATGCAAAATGGCATCAAGCGGCCCATCCACGTGCAAATAATCGCAGACGTTATATTTCACAAAACTGAAGCGTTCATGCCCCAACAAATGCGCGATATTCTCGGCTCGGCCGGTAATGAAATTATCGACGCAGCGAACATCATGGCCCTGCGAGATGAGCCGCTCGCAGAGGTGGCTGCCAAGAAATCCTGCGCCGCCGGTGATTAAGATACGCATCTTGAAAAAAGATTAAGGTTGAGGCTAAGGCTGAGATGTCGCTAGAGCTCCGCCTTCAGGTATTGTCCTATCGCCCTCAAGTACCGGTCGAAATCATCTAGGTGCTCGCTCATGACCCGAAACACTTCTCGATCGTCCACTCTCCAATAGAGATGGACCAGGAGGTTTCGGAAGCGAGCCATTCTGCTCATGCGCGTCTGAAGATCGGGATCGAGTATGCCAAGCTCGCCTAAAATAGCCATGCAGTCCGCGTAATCTTCCGGACTTCGGCCTCCCCTTTTCGCGGCGAGATGATTACAGATATCGAGTGCCGCTTCACATGCCACGATGAATAAGTACTTAGCGCTATTTGTTGTTTTCGTATCCGAAAGGAAGCCGTCTACACCGAGGGAAGCATGTTCTTGTAACTGACGGCAGGCGCTTCTGAGATGGCCCGCCAGTTCACGCAGCCGGTCCACATTGACCTCAGTCACCAATAGCCTCTCGAAGATAACGGC
>DATEPO010000273.1:0-5394 GCA_035273145.1 Nitrospiraceae bacterium | reverse complement strand
GGACTCTTCCCACACTTCCTTCGCTACCCCATGGGCACTGAAAATCACGATCGCCCCGTCGGGCACTTCATTCAGCTCTTCTACGAACACGGCGCCCTTATCACGTAAGGTATTCACGACGTGACGGCTATGGACGATCTCATGGCGCACATAGATCGGCGCGCCGTACGCTTTCAACGAAAGATCGACAATTTCAATCGCCCGATCGACGCCGGCACAGAATCCTCGTGGCTTCGCAAGATAGATTTTCATCATCGAGATCATCCTCGTACGTGATACAAGCGAGTACGATACGTCAGAAGCATTCCAGGCGTCAACTGGATTCCTGAGTGACGGGCGAACCTGCGTACATATTATTGTATATATCACGTAGGCACGCTTGACTCCTTTGTCCTATCTCTTTACGCTTTTCGCGCATGACTGCTGCCGCCAAGAAAATTCTGATTGTCGAGGACGAAGCGGACATTCTTCACCTCGTGCAGCTCTATCTCGAAAAAGAGGGTTATCGAACGTCCACGGCGACAACAGGACTGGAAGGCTTACGGCAAGCGAAAGCTGAGCAACCTAACTTGATCATCCTGGACTTGATGCTGGCTGAAATGGATGGACTGGAGGTTTGCAAACAAATCAGGGCCGACCCTCGCCTCTCACGTACTCCAATCATCATGCTGACCGCGAAAGCCGAAGAAGCGGACACCGTAATCGGCCTGGAACTGGGCGCGGACGACTACGTCACGAAACCGTTTAGCCCTAAAGCGCTCGTCGCCCGCGTGAAAGCCCTCTTTCGGCGACTGGAGCGCGCGCAAGAAGGGCCGACGCGCCTGACGTATGGATCGCTAGTAATGGACCTCACGCGTCATGAAGTCACCAGTGAGGGCACTGAAATTTCACTGACTGCGAAAGAATTCGGCCTCCTGGAGCATTTACTGCGTCATCCAGGCCGCGTGCTGACGCGAGACGCGTTACTGAACGCTGTGTGGGGCTATGACTATTACGGCACGACGCGAACGGTGGATGTTCATATCCGGCGGCTCAAACAAAAGCTGCCCTCGCTCAATGATGCCATCGTCTCAATCAAGTCATTGGGATATAAATTGAAAGATGGGTACAGGACATCGGATGACTAGTAATTAAGCAAGTGAATAATTGAATAAATAGTTCGCCTTGACCAATTACTTATTTACTTAATTACTCACTTACTTTTCCTACTTCATGCATCTTCCGATTCGATGGAAAATTGCGTTCAGCACACTCGTCGCCATCACCGTGGGACTGCTTGCAGCCGGGTGGTTGGCGCTTCAGTCCATTGAACGGCTTGAGCTGAGCCGCCTGGAAGAAACGCTGACGTCCCGTACCGCTCTTGCAGCGGTGACGTTACAGCGGCTGGTGGGTACCGATTCACCTTCATTCTCAGCATCCCTCCTGCAATCGATGGTGAAGAAACTCAGCGGCCATGCGTTGGCACGGGTCACGGTGATTACACCCGATGGTCTCGTGCTGGCCGATAGCGATACGGCGGACGACGCGGTTGCCCATCTGGACAATCATCGAACTCGGCCCGAAGTCGCGCAGGTCCTCGCCGACGGGAGGGGAACAAATATCCGACTCAGCGCCACGACCGGCAAACGGATGTTCTATCTTGCGCTCCCGATCCAATCCTCCGATGAGCGCCTCGTCGCCATTGTGCGGCTGGCTCTTCCGATGACCGCCTTAGATGAGCGCATTCGTGGGGTTGAACACGCCTTGGGTGTGGCATTCGGAATCGCCCTGGCTGTGGCCTCCGTCCTTAGCGTAGTCATCTCGCGAGGGTTGACGCGCCCGCTGTCCGACATGGCGACCGTCGCTCGCCAATTGGCCGGCGGGTCATTACGGCAACGCATTGCCACGACGGCTTGCGATGAGATCGGTGTGTTAGGAAATGCCCTCGATCATATGGCCGATCAGTTGGAATCGATTATTCGCGAGGTGACGGAAGATCGCGCGCAATTATTAGCCGTGCTGAGTTCCATGGCCGAAGGCGTCATGGTCTTGGATTGCCGGGGCGTGGTCCTCCAAGTCAATGCCGCCCTTGAAAGGATTCTCCTTATCCAGAGTGGAACCGCTCGGGGACGAACGTACCAGGAGGTTATCCGCCTGCACGAGCTCGACGATTTCGTCACGACGGTCCTAGAGACGCGATTAGGTCGGAGCGGAGAAATCACGACCGCCGCCAGCGGCCATATCCTACACATTGAGGCGTCGGTTGCGGGAGGCCGCCGCGAAAATGAGGCGTGCGTCGTCCTCGTCTTTCACGATGTGACCGCCATCCGCCGCCTGGAAAAGGTTCGAAAGGACTTCGTGGCCAACGTGTCGCACGAACTCCGCACGCCACTCACCTCGATTAAAGGTTACGTCGAAGCGCTTTTGGACGGCATCATCAAAGATCATCCCGACGAAGCACTGCGTTTTTTACATATCATTTTGAAGCAAAGCGACCGGCTCAATCTCATCTTGGACGATTTGCTTCAGCTCTCTCAAATTGAGTCGGGACAAGTCCTGTTTAAGCGAGAGCCCGTCTCGCTCCGGTCAGTCGTGGAGCGGACGGTGGCCTTGATTCAACCCATCCTTGATAAAAAAAGCCACCATCTTGCGGTCTCGCTTCCGGATGTGCTGCCTTCGGTGCTCGGGGATGAAGAACGGTTGGTCCAAGTCCTGACCAACCTCTTGGACAACGCGGTGAAGTACACACCCCAAGGCGGAACGATTGTTATTGAGGCCCGTCATCTCGATGCGGCACAGACCGACACGCCGAACGATCTGGTCGAACTTTCTGTGTCGGATAACGGCATCGGGATTCCCGAAGCCGATCGACCTCGGGTCTTTGAGCGTTTCTATCGCGTTGATAAAGCGCGATCTCGGGAACTGGGCGGAACAGGATTAGGCTTAGCGATCGTAAAACATATTGTGGAAGGACATGGCGGTCAGATCTGGGTGGAGCCGAATCAGCCGATTGGCACCCGAATTATCATGACGTTGGGTGTGGCGGGTAAAAAGTAAATACCTCCGTCAATAAGTCAGGACTTAGTTACCAATGACCTCGGGCTCAATCGAATGCCGAGATGACCCAATAGAGTATTGCGCCGATCAATGCCGCCCCAGGCAAGGTAAAGACCCACGCATATAAGATCCTCGCCGTCACACCCCACCGCACGGCAGAAAAACGTTTAATGGCTCCGACGCCCATGACAGAGGAAGTAATCGTATGTGTGGTACTGACGGGCAGTCCGATATGAGCCGTCGCAAGAAGCACAGCCGCCGCCCCAGTTTCAGCGGCAAATCCATGCACGGGCTCCAACTTTACGATGCCCATGCCGAGCGTCCGGACAATTTTCCAGCCTCCGACCGTCGTCCCCAACCCCATGGCCAATGCACACAACGTAATCACCCAAGCGGGAACTTCCGTAGAGGGAATCTGCCCCGCCGATACGAGCGCCAAGGTGATAATCCCCATGGCCTTTTGCGCATCGTTCGCGCCATGACTAAAGGCCATAAAGCCGGCTGAGATCAATTGGAGCCGACTGAACAGCCGGGTGGCGATGCTTCTGGCTACTTTGAAGAATGTCCACGTGATAAGCACCATCAGCGAGAGTCCCATGAGGAAACCGAGCAATGGCGAGAGCACCATGGCTTCCAGCACCGAGCGCAGGCCGCTGACTTTCACGACCGCCCACCCGCCATGCATCAGTCCGGCCCCAACCAATCCTCCAATCAGCGCATGAGAAGAGCTGGTCGGCAATCCCAGCAGCAATGTAAAGAGATTCCAAAGGATCGCACCGCCGAGCGCCGACGCGACGACGGCTTGTGTCACCGACGCCGGGTCGACAATGCCCGATCCCACCATCTTGGCCACGGCGGTAGACATAAAAGCGCCTGCCACGTTGAGAATCCCGGCCATCATCACCGCGACGAGCGGACTCAAGACGCGCGTCGACACCACGGTGGCAATCGCGTTCGCGCTGTCGTGCCAACCATTCGAGAAGTCGAACAGCAGCGCCAACACGATGACGAGCAGCAACATCCCGCTGAGTTCTGGAATCATGCGAGCATCGGCTCGGTCGACCTTGTAGGCTGCTCAAAAAGGTCCGCCACCAAGGCCGCAGGTGAGTCAAAACCGGAGGCGCACCAGACCATTTCACCCGCCCATCCCTGAGCCGGCCAAGACCGGCTCTTTTTCCCTCGGTACGTTGAGGATTTTGGCGATCCGAGAACAAAGCTCGGGAAGGGGTGCGTCTCGGTGCGCCTGGGGTAGGGTGGGTGAAATAAGTCGTTTTTCAGCAGCCTATATATGTTTGAGGGCAATGCGTTCAAGAATATTCGCCACGTCTTCACAGCGGTCGGTCCCTTCTTCGAAGTTTTCATAAATTTCTTTCCACTTGATCACGGCGATGGGGTCTTTTTCCTGTTCGAACAAATAGGAGATCGCATCGCGCGTGATGCGGTCCGCTTCATTTTCTAAGCTATTCACCAGCACGCAACATTCCGTCACATCCGCATGCGGCTGCCCGAGCCGGTCGATTCCAGCGCCCACGGCGACGGATGATTGATACAAAATATTGGCTAGTTTCAATGACGGGTCTGTAGGCTTGGTCACCTTGAAGACCACAAAACGGTCGGCCACGGCCTCGACGAGATCCAAAATATCATCGAGCGCGCTTGCCAAAGCATGAATATCTTCTCGGTCAATCGGCGTAATGAACGTTTGATTCAGCTTCCTGGCAATATCGTGCGTGATGCTGTCGCCGATGTGCTCCACATCCTTGATGCGGCGTGCCTGGGCCACGGGATCTTGAAAATTTTCCATCATGTCTTGGAGTAACCGGCTGCCCTCGATCATATTGTGAGCCGCCTTTTGAAACATCTCAAAGAATGCCGTCTCTTTTGGAATCAACCCAAACATACGTACCTCAATGTGAGTGCGGAGTGCTGAGGCGCACAGTCCGACGAATAAGTCGGACCAGGTTTGTGCGCGCCGCCGAGATGGTGAGCGGCAGTGGCACCTTATGTGTGTACAATTCAGCGCTCATCATTCAGCCTCATCGTTGATTTGCCTACCAGCGCACGAGGCCCGTTCCCCAGGTCAAGCCGCCGCCGAATGTGCCGAGGAGCAGGAGATCTCCCGATCGGAGTCGCCCCTCCCGATTGGCCGCGTCCAAGGCGATAGGGAGCGACGCGGATGACGGGTTTCCGATCCAATCGATTACCGAATACAGTTTTTCAGGAGGAAGGCCTAGACGCTTACCCAGCGCCGACAACAATCGACCGTTTGCCTGATGAAACATCGCGAGGTTCACGTCCTCGAAGCTGTAGCCAAACTCTTTCATGAGATCGTTCACCGCCCCCCCCAACCGCTTGACC
>DATEPO010000272.1:0-5095 GCA_035273145.1 Nitrospiraceae bacterium | reverse complement strand
CAAGATCTGCTCTACACCGACCGAGGCATCAATCGCAACCAAAGCCGCCGGGTCGTGTTGAAGATGCGGCTCCGCACGGCCCCTTCTGCTCCGCCATTGTCATGACCAGTTTTCCTCTTTAGGCACGTCTGACCTCTGTCTGCCATTGGCATCTATGGAATGACGTTCGCACCTCTTCCTAGACCGACAGAAACGGTCTTGGGATGCCCATAGAATATAAGAGTGTCATAGCATAGAGGCCGTTGCATGCGCGCGCGTTGGATCGTATATCTTCAGATCGCTGGAAGCCTGGTCCTGATCGGATGTTCTGTTTCCCTGGACAGGACCCACTCTGTTGCTGTCGAAAGTGTCGATCATGGCCGCATTGCAAGGCCGTCGTCTTCTGATACGGCTGAGGCTCATGTCCAACGTGGGATCGCTTTAGGTGCACAAGGAAATCTCGACGGCGCGATTGAGGAATTCAACGCGGCGATCAGCCTGGCTCCTCAACAGGTGGAGGCCCATGTGAATTTAGGCCTGGCCCTTGAGAAGAAAGGCGAGTGGGACCAAGCCGTCGTAGAATATGAGCGTGCGATTGAGGCGCAGCCAAACCTTGCGGGCGCGCATGTCGGTTTGGGCGTCGCGCTGCACAGAAAGGGTGACCTCAATCGCGCCATTACGGCGTATCGGACCGCTCTTCGCCTTGACCCGGCAGCGTTGAACGCCCATTACAATCTTGCGCTGGCCCTGCATGCGAATGGCGAACATCAAGCGGCGATGGCCGAATACGATACGGTGATCCGCTTGAATCCGCAGTACGCTCCGGCACATTACAATCTCGGCGTCGCGCTGTGGCAGCAAGGGGATATCGACGGCACGATTATGGAGATGGGCATTGCCCTCGGCATGGAACCGTACTTGGCCGATGCTCACTATTATTTGGGATTGGCGTTAGAAGCGAAGCACGATCTGGATGGCGCATCGGCAGAGTATGAATCAGTGACAAAGCTCAGACCGGGAGATCCCTCAGCTTATCTGCGCCTCGGACATGTCCTCGAACAAAAAGGCCAAGTGAGCGATGCGGTTGAGACGTACGAACGTGCACGGCACATTGCCCCCGATACCGCCGAAGTGCATGCCGCGCTGGGGCTGGCACTGAAGACGACAGGAGAGTACTCGGCAGCTCGCACAGAACTAGAAGAAGCGCTCCGTCTGCTTCCGGAAGAGCCCGCGCATCAGGACCGGCGTCTGCAGTTGCGGCAGGCTCTACAAGCTGTCGCGTCGAAAGGTTGACGAAGAATTTAGATTGATCGGACGAATTGGCTGATTTGATGATCTGTTGATCTGACGATTCAATTACATGCTCAATCAACAGCATCAGATCAACCATTCTCTCAAATTACTCTGGAGGCAGCTATGTCACTTCATCGCAGGACACTTCTCATACTCATCGCGCTTGGAGTCGGCGGAGGGACCGGGTTGGTGTCTGCGCAACCTTCACAGACTATCCCCGGGCCATCTGTTCCTGGGACTGCCAATCCCAATAATGCCGTAGGTCCGCAAGGCATCTCCCCGCCGGTGTCTGGAAATTTTGGCGTAACGCCATTACCCGGCACAACGATGACGCCCGGCTATATGCCTGGAGCCAAGCCTCCGGGAGTGGGAGGCGGCGCTGGACCTGGTGTGTCTTCCGGCGCACCATTTTCGGGCACTGGTTATGGCACCAATTCGCTCGGAAGAACCTCTCCAGACACGGGAGCATCCGTTCCGTCCACTCCCTCTATCGGAGCCAACAACTCGTCTTTAGGGTCTGGCCCTGGAGCCGGTTCGCCCGGACCGAGCGTGGGGACCACGCCATCTTCCGGGGCCATGGCTCCGGGAGCGGGAGCAGCGGGGGGACGATAAGTTCCTCTCCGGACAGACACCAGTGTCTCTTTTTAGTAGCATACGTATAAACACGCTGCTTTACCTTATCGAATCACCGCACACTTTCTCTTCGTTATCAGCCGTCCAGAGCAGGTTCCGTTGAGTCACACTGAATAATGGGTGACTGATTTTCCATCGTTGCATTTCCTGGATCCATCATCATCCCATGCACCGTACTGTTGGCCAAGCAGTGCCGCTTCAAAGGCTTGGTTCCTGCTCACATACCGAGTAGAATCTGAGAAGTCTTGACCCTTGACCGTAAGGAGGCTCGGATGCAAGAAAGGTGGAACATCGGTAGGCAAATGGGAATCGCAGTCCTGTCCGCCGGATTGCTTTTAGGTGCCGGTGAACCGGGTGCCAAACTAAACGGAGCCCAGCCGGAGAGCCTGATCGGAAAAGATGGAGCACCGATGCTGCTCATCCCTGAGGGCGAGTTTATCATGGGAACCGACGATGTGGGTGCAGGATGGCACCAGGGGAATCCCAACGAGCATCCTGAGCATACGGTGAGATTAAAGAGCTACTACATCGACCAGTTTGAAGTCACGATTGCCCGTTATGCGAAATTTCTCGAGGCGGCCACACATAGTCCGCCACCCTCATGGGATGACGAGGCGGTGACTTCGGCCGGGGATCGCCCGGTCGTCGGCGTCGATTGGGAGGACGCGAATGCCTATTGCAAATGGGCAGGCAAACGCTTACCGAGCGAGGCGGAATGGGAAAAGGCGGCGAGAGGAACAGATAAGCGTCGATTCCCGTGGGGCGACATGCAGCCGTTTGTCGATATCGCCAATTACAATCGCGGCTTGTGGGTCAGTTATCCGATTACCTTGGCGCCGGTCACCAGCGGAGCCGAAGGTATGAGCATTCGTCATGGGCTCAAAGAGGGTGGGAAGAGTCCCTATGGCCTGTACCACATGGCGGGGAATGCCGCCGAATGGGTGGCCGATTGGTATGATCGGGAATACTACGGCAAAAGCTCGAAAGAGAATCCCACCGGGCCGACTGCAGGCGAGAAAAAAGTCCTACGCGGCGGATCATGGGGTGACCCTCCGAGAAACATTCGAGTGACCGCGCGGTTTTCTGCAGATCCTGAATTTCGCGACACCAGCATCGGATTTCGGTGCGCTATGGATGCATCGGCACAATAAAGCCAGTGAGCCTCGAGAGGAAGGAGCAGGATGAGCGCATGATGGGAGCGCCCTTACATCTTGGCGATGCTGCGCCTGGCTTTGCCTTGCCTGGAATCGATAGCCGGACGTATGATGTGCAGGATTTTGCCGACAAGCGCGTTTTGGTGGTGATGTTTTCGTGCAATCATTGCCCATATGTTCAGGCGTATGAAGACCGTCTGATTGCGTTGCAACGCGATTATGCCGGCCGTGGAGTGCAGATTGTAGCGATCAATTCAAATGATGAGCATGCCTATCCGGAAGATAATCTTTCCAATATGACTGCGCGTGCGCAGGCCAAAGGGTTTAACTTTCCCTACCTCCGTGATGCGTCTCAGCATGTCGCGACGGCCTATGGAGCCACCCATACCCCGCAACTTTTTGTATTTGATCGCGCTCGCCGTTTAGCCTACACCGGAAAGATTGACGACAATTGGCAGAATCCTACCAGGGTGAACCGTCACTTCCTGCGCGAGGCGCTTGAGGCGCTCCTACAAGATGAGCTTCCCGCTATTGCGACGACCCATGCGATCGGTTGCACCATTAAATGGGCGCGCTAAAACCGCAGGATACGCAAAAACGACGCAGACTGAGCGAACGAACATCGACTGTTCTTTTGACCATACTGATCCTTATCGTCACCGGCGTTTCCTATCTCTGGCACAATCCCCCGACGCTTCCCTGGACCCCGGCGGTTGCCGCACCTCAACTTGTCCCGGCCATGGTCCCTCTGGTCACCGGTGAAGAGCCGATCGCACAACTATTTACGCGGGCCGGTTGCGTCGTCTGCCACATGATTCCCGGGATCCCCGGTGCAGAAGGCCGCGTGGGACCCAAATTAGTCTTGGGGTTGAACGGACCTCGGCGGTTGGCGGATCCTAACTATCATGGGGACGCGAAAACGTTGCACGACTACATTTACGAATCCATCTTGTCGCCCGGCGCGTATGTCGTACCAGGATATCCCGATCATGTCATGCCCCGATGGTATGGTCAAAAGCTCAGTGCGACGGCCTTAGATAAGATTGCCGTGTATCTGGAATCCCTTTCGGAGTGAGAAAGGAACCGAGATGATGGCGGTGAGACCTTCAAGGAAGAGCGTTCGGAAGGACTACAGGCGAGAGCGGCCTTTCATTTGGAGCGAAGGGCCTTTAGCGGCACCGGCCTTCTCCGGCACTGCCACGTCTTCATCCGTTTTGAGCCCGGCCAGCTTGATCTTCAAGCGCAGATTATTGGTGCTATCGGCATTGATGAGCGCTTGTTCCAAACTCACCTTGCCGGCCTTGTACAGTTCGAAGAGGACCATATCGAACGTTTGCGATCCTTCCTGAACGCCTTGCTCCATAGCCTCTTTCAGAAAATCGATTTGGCCCTTTTTGATCAGATCCTTGGCACGCGGTGTGTCCATGAGGACTTCACATGCCGCCACTCGTTTGCCGTCAAGGGAAGGAATGAGCCGTTGTGAAACAATGGCGCGAAGGTTCAACGAAAGCTGCAGATAAATCTGCTGATGTCGCTCGGGCGGGAAAAAGTTCATGATGCGCTCGATGGCCTGATTGGCGTTATTGGCGTGAAGAGTGCTCAAACAGAGATGTCCCGTCTCAGCGAACGTGATGGCGGCCTCCATGGTGTCCTTATCCCGAATTTCGCCGATCAGAATCACGTCCGGCGCTTGCCGCAGCGTGTTTTTAAGCGCCGCTTCGTACGAGTGCGTATCGAAGCCGACCTCGCGCTGGCTGATGACGGACTTCTTATGCCGGTGGACAAACTCGATGGGGTCTTCGACCGAAATGATGTGGCCCGGTCCCCGCTCATTGCGATAGTCGATCATAGCCGCGAGCGATGTCGATTTGCCCGATCCGGTGGCTCCCACGAACAGAGCCAGCCCGCGCTTCGTAACGGCGATCTCTTTTAAAATAGGCGGAAGACCGAGCTTCTCGATCGGAACAATCTCCACTTTAATTTGCCGAATGACGATTCCGACGTTGCCGCGTTGACGAAAGATATTCACGCGAAAG
>DATEPO010000271.1:0-10077 GCA_035273145.1 Nitrospiraceae bacterium | reverse complement strand
TAATTGATTCAGAAGAAATAGGGGCGATGATGTAGATGGGAGAGGAGATGGCTTGAACGTAATGGACGAGTCGCATGCATTGTACGCGATCCGCCACTCTGACGGGTCGGTGAGTTTATACGTGGATGAGGCGTACGCGATCGAGCGTGGTGTCGATCCCGCTCAGCTCCATTGCGTGGAGGTCCCGCGGCAGCTCTACGCCTCCGGGACCGTTCAGCAAATCAGAGAGTATGTGGCTTCCTACCTCGAAGCCCAAGCAACAGGGTCGGCTTAAGCTCCATGGCTGGTGTTCTCACAAAATCGCATATCGACGCCGCCATCAACCGGCTCCCCATCCAAGGCCGGATCATGCTGCACCTGCTGATGCTGGGGTATTGCGATGTCCCTCAGGAAGAAATCGAATATATGGCGGCTGACCGACCCGATCCACGTATGGCCGCCGGACAGAAGCGTATTGTCTCGGTCATTTCCCGCGAAGCGCTACAAGGCATTTCAGACCGTGTGGCGCAATACCAATCACAAACGCGCCTCAAACGCGAACGGCTGTGGCTCCAAGGCGAATGTTTGAGGCGTCAGATTGCTCGCAGTGAAGCATTGATCGCAGCCTCTGAACGGCTGCTTACGACCCGTTTTGGGGTGACGTCCGAGGACTTGAAAGATCTTCAGACCCAGGCGCGCAGCGCCATTCTGAAACCGGTCGTCCGCGAACTGGACGGGTGTTGGGAACGAAATGAGATTTCAGAAGACGACTATCGGAAGCGCCGCTTGTCGGCTGAGTATCAGTCGCTGCTCCGAAAGGTCGGTCGCGATCGAAAACGCTTTGAAGTGGCCACGCGTGAATTTCATCGCTCCAGTTCCCTCCCTCTTCAGGATCATGAAATCGGCCATATTTGGGGTATCCCGGCCGGAAGCCTCGCGGCGAGAAAAGTCAAATACCTCAAACAATACATAGACGACCTCCAGGCACAGGTGGGTAACGGTTTATCGGCCACAGAGCCGGACCATGGAGCTCCTAGAGATCTGTGGAAAGAGTCGTTTGCCGTTCTCGCGCAAGGACCCGTGGAGCGGTCTGTGGCGCCATACGATGGACTGGAACACACCGAACAGGCCTTGTTGGAAAAACTGCTGACACTCGCCTCAGGAACATTGCCGGAAGAATTGGAAGGCCGGTTCTGGCTTCCCGTGTCCCTCTCTCTCTTCACGCTGCAGCGCCTGGCGGCGATCCAAAGTGAGTGGGATCTGTCGCCGGAAGCAGTCGAACAAGTCCTACTCGACCGTGTGGCCCCGGCGCCGAAAGAGACAGCTCTGTCTGAGGAAGAGCAAGGTCCATTGCAACTGGGTGAAATGGGTGAACACGTCCTTCGAAGCATGTTAGGTGAAGAGAAGCATTAACGCCAACCCCCAAGAGGATGTCACTATGCTGATACCGGCCATGCCTCGCTTCCTATTCTGCCTAATGATCGTAAGTTTCTTCTCGTTGATGCTCCTGCCGGCTCGGCCGGTCGGCGCCGGCATGGTGGAGGTCGCCGATTTGGTCACACATCCGGATCAATATGATAAGCAAATGGTCATTGTGGTGGGCCGAGTGACGAGTATTCAGACGGCCGAAAATCGACAAGGCCAGGCCGCCTACGGCTTTCTCTTAAAAGATACGAACGGCACGGTGAAAGTGATCGGGCTCGGCAAAACAGATGTGCACGAGGGCGAGCAGGTTATCGTGGAGGGTGTATTCAGTCGATTGCGTCAAGCCGGGCGAGCCATCGTCTACAACGAAATCAAAGCCAATAACATCCGTCCCATCGATCGCCTCCATCCCGACTTTGTCGGCTAATACCCTCCAAGATTTAGAGCGGTCGATCCTGATCGTTCATCAGGACTAACAATTCCACCCGCCGATTCTTGGCGCGGTTTTCAGGCGTTAAATTATCGGCGATGGCGTGAAATTCAGCATATCCTACTGCAGACACTTGTTCAGGCTGAATGCGATAGAGTTCAGTGAGCATCCGAGCCACCATAGCGGCACGCGTTGCCGAAAGTTCCCAATTCGATGGAAACAATGTGGAGCGAATCGGTACGTTATCCGTGTGTCCTTGCACCCGAACTTCCTTGACAGACGTGTTCACCGCCAACACCTCCGCTAATCCTTCTAATACTGGAAGGGCCTCCGCGCGGATCTCAGCCCGGCCGCTTTCGAACAGCAGACTATCCGCAATGGTAATCATTACCCCTCGATCGATCTCTGTTATGATCACATTATCCTTCGCCTGAACATCCTTATTCACCTTGTTCAGGACCTCTTCAATTCTTCTGATAAACTGCGTTTTAAGACTCAGCGTCGGTATGAGCGAGGACTTATAATCACCGAGATTGAAGTGCACGTCTGCTGCAGGATGACTCACCACGGGGCGAAGCGCGGCTTGGATGGATTCGCTGACTGTCCGAAATTTCCCCTCGTTCACCGACGAGATGGAGTACATGACGACAAAGAAGGCAAAGAGAAGCGTAATGAAATCGGCATACGAGACTAACCATCGTTCATGGTTCTCATGCTCCTCGTGCTTGATCTTCTTCGCCATCTCTTTAGTAACGGGACGGGTGAAGGGACTTTACTTTACTCCTCCCTACCCCTTTACTCCTTTTTCGATCGTTGAGAATGCGGCAAATAGCTTTCCAACTTCTCTTGGAGAACGCGGGGATTGTCGCCTTGGGCGACTCCAACAAGGCCGGCAATAATTACCATTCGGGCCGCTGCTTCACGTTTCAATTTTAATTTAATCTTGTTTCCCAGCGGCAGAAAGAACAGATTGGCCGCTCCCACGCCATAGACCGTCGCCACGAAGGCCACCGCAATCCCGCTTCCTAACTTGGAAGGATCCGCCAGATTTTCCATGACATGAATGAGTCCGAGCACCGCGCCTAAAATCCCGACCGTCGGCGCATAGCCACCGGCCGCATCCCAGATTTTGGCGGCCGTCATCCCCTCCTCTTCGTGGTGTTCGACTTCCGTTTCCAGAATCTCTTGCATCATCTTGGGATCGGTCCCGTCGACGATAAACTGCACGCCCTTTTTAAAGAAGGGGTCAGGAAGATCTTTAATCTTCCCCTCCAAGGCAAGGAGGCCTTGTTTGCGCGAGAGATTGGCTAAATCAATGATCTTCGCAATATCGCTCTTAACGTCGAGCTTCGGGTCAAACAGCGTGAGCGACAACAAGGAGACCCCTTTGAGCACAACCGATAACGGGTTCTGAATGCAGACCGCCCCCAGCGTTCCACCCATGACAATGATGAAGGCAGTCGCTTGAACAATCGAGCCGATGTGACCACCCTCGAGTAGCTGACCAGCAAGAATCGACCCGATCGCAATAACGGCTCCGATAATCGTCAAAAAATCCACGGATTACTCCCCTTCGACTGCACTATCCGCACACAATGGGGCCGAACGACCACTCCATCGTCTCCTTCGTGTGTCCCGTCTTGCACTCGGCTGAAGACTCTGTTAGCGTTGGTCTCTATCATGCCAATGGAGGACAGATTGTGATGAGCGTGGAGAGCCTGATCTTGGACGCCAAAAAAGCGATTCTTGAAGAGCAACATCGCCGGTTGCAGGCCCTTCGCGAAGAAGGACGCTGGGAAGATGTATTGCAGCAGCTACCGGCCACGTTGAGTTGCGCGGCCGACGTGCTTCAACACTCCTTGGGCATGCTCCAGACGATGGCAGGCAACCAGCAACTCACCGATCGCTCAGACCGTTCTGTTCCGCCCGCCTGATCCGTCCTTAAGACAGCGCCGTCTGTTCTGCCGGCGTTAACAACCGATCCAGATCCAATACCGTCAGCAATCGATCCTTAATTCGGCCTACTCCCTGAATGAATTCCGCTCCGATTGCCGTCTCCAGGGAAGGCGGAGGCTCGATCGCTTGCTTGGGCAGGCGGAGCACCTCGGAGACGGAATCGACGATCAAGCCGACAACGCGCGTGCGCACATTGACCACCACGATGCGTGATCTCACCGTTCGCTCACCCTCCGCCGAGATCCCGAACCGACAGCGCAAGTTCAAGACAGGAATAATTCGGCCTCGTAGATTGATCACGCCCTCGACAAAAACAGGCGCTTTCGGCACACGTGTAATATCGACCATTCGGTTGATCTCTTGGACACTGAGGATATCGACCGCGAACTCCTCGTGGCCGACGCAGCACGTGACAAGCTGGCAGCTTTCCTCAGTCCCCTCGCTGATTTGGTGACCGTCGCCCGGCGAGGCATCGACGACGTTTCCTTCCCGCCCTTGAATCATCATGGCCCACCTTTTTAACGTCGTTTATCGGATGTGACCCGGAAACTGCCTACGATGGTCTGCAGTTCGCTCGCCAACAGACTCAGATCGTGACTGGCTTTGGCCGACTCACTGGCGCCGCCGGCCGATTCTTTGCTCACTTTGGCGACATTCTCCAAGTCGCCGGCAATATGCTGAGTCGCCACTGATTGCTCTTCAGCCGCCACAGCAATCTGTCGAATCATATCCGAAGTCTGCGTGACCATCTCGGCTATTTTGCCGAGCGTTTCCCCGGTCTTATTGACCAACGTGACGCCGCTGGACACTTTCTGAGTGCCGTCTTCCATCGACGTGACTGCGCCTTTGGTATCGTGTTGAATTTGGCGAATCATATCCCCGATTTCTTTCGTCGCCTTCGTCGTACGTTCCGCTAACTTCCGAACCTCATCCGCGACCACGGCGAATCCCCGTCCCTGTTCGCCGGCTCGAGCGGCCTCGATCGCGGCGTTCAATGCCAATAAATTCGTCTGATCGGCAATGTCCTCGATGACCCGAACAATCTCGCCGATCTGGTCGGAGGATTTTCCGAGCGCCGCGATGATGGATGCCGATTGCGTGACCGCATCCGAAATCTGTTGCATCCCATCGATCGTTTCGGTGACGACCTCGCGTCCACTCTTGGCGGTTTGTACCGTCTCTTGCGCCATCCCGGCGGCTTTGCCGGAATTTTGGGCGACTTCAGCGACCGTCGCATTCATTTCCTCAACGGCGGTAGCGGTTTGCGCCGTTCGCGACGTCAAGCCTTCCGACCCTCTCGACATTTCTTCTGCTGTTGCAGACAATTGGACCGACGCCGAGGCCACTTTATCGGTCACATGGGCCACTTTGCCGATCATGCCCTGTAACTTCTCGATAAACACATTGAACCACTTCCCGAGTTCAGCGATTTCGTCTTTCCCCTCGACCGGCACACGTTTGGTCAGATCGCCTTCTCCTTCTGCGATATCCCGCGAAATCTGAGTCATCGCGATGAGCGGACGGATCACGACCATCTTCAGCAGAAAATACATCATGATCATCATCGCGAGCGTCATGATGACGAGGGTGGCTCCGCTTCGCTGCAGGGAATCGTTCGAGGCTGCTTTGATTTGCTCCATTGGAATGCTGACGGACAGGACGCCTAATACATCCCCAACCTGCTTCCCGACATGGCATCCAATACAGGCCGTCCCCGTGGCCTTATCGGCACTGGCGCGCCGAAATGTCGCCCCGCTCCCGGAGTCTTCCACTCGCGAATACGATTCAGCGCCGCTCATAATGGCTTTCAGCGCCTCCTCTTCGAATCGATCTTTTGTTCCATTCGCTGGATTGAGCGGTTGTCCGCTCAGGAGCCGTGCGTTGAACAAGCCGGTCTTGGACAATTCCTCACTCATTTCGCGAGTGGCGGTCGCCGGCAGAGGAATCGCCTGCGGGTTGTCCAAATGGTCCTTTGAGACCTGCACGCCTTCCGCACCCTTCATGCCTTTGACTTTGGAGACATAATTCTTTGCAATATAGGAGCGCGTGACTTGAGTCTGCGCTTCGATAATTTTGCCGCGTCCCTCGAGCATATACATCATTTTGTTCTGCTCTTGCTGGTAGACAAAATAGAGACCGATCGCCGTCACCACGATTGCAACGACGGCGACCAGTAGGACGAACTTTTGAGCGATATGCATTTGATTTAACCGATTCATCTGACCCTCCTCCCTCCAGCGCCTTCCAGGCCGCCATATGAGCCATGGTTGTCTCCGTCCTTAGCATGCAAGGCCCTTAGATCATGTTCATGATTTCACCCGCAATCTGGGACAGCGGCACTACTTTGTCCGCACACCCGTTGTCGACCACTGCACGCGGCATCCCGTACACGGTACAACTGGCCTCGTTCTGCGCCACGGTCCGTCCTTTTCCTTTTTTTATGGCTCGCATGCCTTCCAAACCATCCTGGCCCATACCGGTGAGAATCACTCCCACCGCGCGCTCGGCATAGAGCTGAGCGACCGACTGCATCATCACATCCACGGAAGGCGCGTGCAGATGGCCCTCAGAATTGGGTTTCAATTCCACGCTGATCCGTGTGGCCTTTTTTCGCCCCAACCGTAATTGCAGGCCGCCGGGCGCCAGCAAGGCAACCCCGGGCGTCACGTCATCGGATTCATTCGCCTCACGCACATCAATCTCGCACTGTGCATTCATGCGGTCGGCAAACGGCTTGGTGAAACATTTCGGCATGTGCTGCACGATGACAATGCCGGCCGGGAAGTCTTTCGGAAACATGGGCAACAGCTCGGACAGCGCCTGCGGCCCTCCGGTCGAACATCCGATCGCAACAATTTTGCTTCCACGAGTCGCGCTCGTCGACCGAGAACTCAGTCCCACAGCCGGAGGGGCAGGAACCGATTGAGACGTGACGTGGCGCCGAGGTCTAATCCGGCCTGCCATACCCGCCGCCGCAATGACCTTCGCGACAAGTTCATCATGGACACCCGCAATGTTCGTTACCACGCCATCTAACTGCTTCGGCACAAAATCCACCGCGCCCAATTCCAAGGCCTGCAGCGTCTCCTCCGCCCCTTTGGTCGTCAACGAACTGACCATCAAGACCGGCAACGGATGCACCTCCATAATCTTGCGCAGGGCATCAAGCCCGTTCATCACCGGCATTTCGATATCAAGCGTGACCACATCAGGTTTCCAGGCTGAAATCTTCTGCAGGGCCTCTTCGCCATTACGCGCGGTCTCCACTTCACCGATACTAGAATCGCCGGCCAGCATGCCGCACAAGGCTTTGCGCATGAAGGATGAATCATCAACGACCAGGACCCGAATAGGAGCCGTACGCATAGGGCTTAACCTCACACTATGAACCGGATACTTATCTGTCCCACAATCACCCTGCGCATTAACAATGCCGGGCAATGATCTCCCCCAGCAATTTCGGGTCAAACTTGGTCAGATAATCCGTCGCTCCGACCGCTTTGCCTTTTTCTTTATTACACGTGCCGGTGAGACTGGAATGTAAAATCACCGGGATATCCATGAAACGCGGGTCTGCTCGAATGTGTTTGGTCAAGGCAAACCCGTCCATATCAGGCATTTCAATATCGCTCAACACGATTTGAAGCTCATCGCGAACGGATTTGCCCGCCTGCACGGCTTTGTCCGCGATTTCCAGCAACCGTTCCCACGCTTCCTGTCCGGTCGTGGTTTGCATATATGAGACTCCGAGCCGTTCCAGCGTTTTTCGAATTTGCGTTCTGGCGACGGCCGAATCATCGGCAAAGAGCACCCGCTTGTTTTTGACCTCGGGTCTGATTTCCATCCCGGCAAACACTTCGTCATCGGACTTCGGCGACATTTCCGCCAGGATTTTTTCTACGTCGAGAATCAAAACCATCCGGCCGTCATCCAGCATGGCGACGGCGGTCACCGCTCCTTTGGTATTGTTTCTCACGAGAGGGGGCGGGGATTTAATCTGCGTCCAGGAGAGACGGAGGATTCGATCCACACCGGCCACATGAAACGCTTGCAGACTGCCATTGTATTCCGTGACGATGAGTTTGCCCTCGGACGTCTGGCTGGACTGAGCCGATGTCAAGCCCACGATAATTTGCGTCAGACCGATCACGGGAACGGTCGTTCCTCTGATATTGGCCATCCCTTCAACCCGTGGATCTGCTTCAGGGAGACGGGTCAAGACAGGGAACTTCATGACCTCTCGAACTTTAAAAACATTGATTCCGAAGACTTCACTGGTGCCCACATGGAACAACAGCAGTTCCATTTGATTGGTGCCGGCAAGGCCGGTGCGGGCATCGACTTCTTTAATTAACGACGACATGGCCTTCTTCCTCTCGATCTCCAGCCGAACGATGGGTTAGGACAGGGCGAGCGCCTGTCGACCGCCTCGGAGGCTTTGTACCAATTCCGGAATATCCAGGATCAAGACGACCTTTCCTTCGCCGGTAATCGTCGCGCCGGCCACTCCTTTGATGTCGGATAAGTAGTCGCCCATCGATTTAATCACCACTTCTTCCTGAGAACGAAGCCGGTCGACAATGACCCCGACATGTCGTTCCCCCATTCCGACGACCACGACATAAAACTTATCGCAGCTCGTATCGCGCGGGATTTCGAATTCCTCAGACAGTCTGAGCAGCGGCAAGACCCGCTCCCGCAATGTCAATACCTCACGCCCATTGATCGTTTTGATGTCGTCTTTCGTAATCTTGACCGCTTCGATCACCGATCCAAGCGGAATGGCAAAGGTAGCTTGTTCTACTTCCACCAGGAGCGCTTGAATAATGGCGATAGTCAGCGGCAGCTTGATCGTAATGACGCTGCCTTTTCCAACTTGGGAATCGATCTCGACACTCCCATTGATCCGCCGGATGTTCGTTCGCACGACATCCATGCCGACGCCTCGACCAGAGACATCGGTCACCTTATCTGCAGTGCTGAATCCCGGCAGAAACACCATATTCAGCACATCTCGGGGGTCCATGCTGGCCAGTTCAGCTTCACTCACAATGCCGCGCGACAATGCTTTGGCTTTAATACGGTCGGTTTGCAAACCTTTGCCGTCGTCCTGAATGCGAATGACGATGCTGTTCCCTTCCTGAGATGCCGCGATTCGAACAAGACCTTCCAACGCTTTGCCCGACGCCTGACGCTCAGCCGGCAATTCAATGCCGTGATCGATCGCATTGCGGACGATGTGCACGAGCGGATCGCCCACTTCATCTGCGACCGATTTGTCGAGTTCGGTCTCTTCGCCATGCAGTTCCAACCGAACTTGTTTGTTTAACTTCTGAGAAAGATCGCGCACCATGCGAGGGAACTTGGCCAACACTTTTCGGATAGGAAGCATGCGGGTTTTCATGACCGCCAGTTGGAGATCGGTGGTCACCAAATTCAATTGCGCCAGTGTTTCGGTCAGTCCTCGCACCAACGGTTCATTCTCATAGGCCTGTTCCAGGCCGCCGCCGAGCTTCATGAGGCGATTGCGGCCCAGCACGAGTTCGCCCACCAGGTTCATCACACTATCGAGCCGGCTGGTTTCTACGCGAATCGTTTGATCGTCTTCCCCGGCTTTGGTCGGCTTCGCCTGCTTCTGGAGAGCCGATTCGAGCGCGCGTTCGGTAATCACACCGGACTGCACGAGAATTTCGCCTAACGGCAGTTTTCGATCTTGCTGTTCGAGGGCTTCCAACACCTGCTCTTTCGAAGCAGAACCTTCCTGAATCAGAATCTCCCCCAGCTTCGATGATGGCGGCGTAGGCGGTGCCGGTTCGGTATGAACTGGCGTGTCGGACACTGCCGCAGGCGGTGTCACGACTGCCTCAGTCTGCACAGGGTCTTGCCCTGCCAGGATGGTATCCAACTTCGTAGAAATCGAGACGACCTCCACATGAATATCCGTGCCCGACTCTCGAATATCCGCCACCAGCAGCTTGACCACATCGACGGCCTCTAACACGACATTGATAACGGACGGGGTAACAGCCATTTCCCCTTGCCGGAGTTTATTCAGAATGTTTTCTGCGCGATGAGCGACATCCACAAGCCGTGTAAATCCGAGGAATCCTCCCGACCCTTTCATGCTATGCATGGCGCGAAAAATTTCGTCCAGCATGGCACGATTCGTCGGATCGGATTCAAGACTGATGAACCGTTGATCCAACAGCTCGATCATCTCCTCCGTTTCCACGAGAAACTCGCTAAGGATTTCTTTCAGTTCATCGTCCATACTGCCTCCCCATCGT
>DATEPO010000270.1:0-11913 GCA_035273145.1 Nitrospiraceae bacterium | reverse complement strand
GGGAGGAGCCAAAGAGCCGACCTGCCATGGTGTCTGGTTCTATTATCTGGCGCCCGAGTGGACCGTGTCGTTGAAGCAGGCCTCATTTCCGGGCGATGCCTGGACCTCTTCTCTCTCGTCTTCCATTCGACAGGCGATCGTCCATGTGCTGTCCGGCATTCGTGCGGGCCGATTTTTCATCTATGCCAGCGGGTCTTGCGATCGTTGCGAGTACCGCTTGCTCTGCCGAAAATCGCATGAGCCGACCGTCTGGCGCGCGCGGCTCGATCATACCCTGGTGAGCCCTTATCGGGCACTTCGATCAGCGCCTTCTCCAAAACTCAAGACGAGTTCGACCCCCGAATCGGGGAATGATGATGCTCTCTGATAGTCCGGCGCGTGAGCGGGCCGCCACGGCCGGTGACCGGAACATTGTCGTCACCGCCGGCGCGGGAACGGGCAAAACCACGTTGCTCGTGAATCGGCTGCTGCACCTCTTGTTGCACCGAGGCGATCCGCTGGCCGTCGGCGACATCGTGGCCTTGACGTTTACCAACAAGGCCGCTGATGAGATGAAGCTCCGCTTGCGTCTGCGCCTCAACGAACTTTCCCCCAACGATTTGGCGACCAAAGCGCTGCACGAGCTGGAGAAGAGCCAGATCGGGACGATTCATAGTTTTGCGGCCCATCTGCTTCGGCTGTATCCCATCGAGAGCCGGGTGGATCCCGGGTTTCAGCAAGATGAAGGCCCCCAGTTCGATGCCTTTTTTCAGCAGGAATGGGCATTGTGGCTGGATCAAGAATTAGGGGCTGCCGGGGCACACGATGAGATCTGGACGGCTGCGCTCTCTTTTGTGCCGCTCGAAGAGTGGCAGGACCTGGCGCGCGGGTTCGCAGGCGAGCTGATTCCTTTGGATGAGGATTTTGACTGTGGTGGAATCTCCCTGCCGATTCGGGATTGGTTAATCCGCCAGGCGGACCTTGCAACGGATTTGCGGAAGCGCCATCCGAAAGCCAATACCCTTGAGAATATGTTGGAAGACGCGGCTGCGTATCTTGAACGCGTCGTTCGACAAGAACGGGGCACTGCACCAGAAGGCTTGAATCGTGACGTTCCACCGGCCACTAAACAATGGGATCGGGAGGAGTATGAACAGGCGAGGCGCATAGTACGCGTCGCCCAAGCCCTCTCCGCCGTACGGCTGGATGTGCTTCAACCTATCGTCCAACTGATCGTGCCCTTTGCCCGCGAATGCCGCCGGCGCTTTGTGCAGACCGGATATATTTCGTTCGATGGATTGGTCGCGCGCGCACGCAATCTCTTGCGAGATCATCCTCGCATTCGGCGCGACCTGAAACGTCAGTTTCGATCTATTTTGGTCGATGAATTTCAGGATACGGATCCGGTGCAATACGAGATGATTCTGTATCTCTCGGAAGCGCCCGGGGTTGAAGCCTCGGATTGGCGAAACATCGTCCTCGAGCCCGGCAAGCTCTTCATCGTCGGCGATCCGAAGCAGTCGATTTATGCTTTTCGCCGCGCCGATATGGAAGCCTACGATACCGTGGTCGAAGACCACATCTTGGCTCAAGCGCCACCCGGCGAACGCCATACATTACAGACGAACTTCCGGAGCCACGCCGGATTGTTGGCGGTGATCAATGCCTTCTTCTCGCGCATGTTTCCTGAACAGGCGGCCAAGGGAATACAGCCGCGTCATGAGCCGCTCCTTTCCCGCGATGCACAGAACCCATTACCGGGTGAGCAGGTGGAGATCCGTCTCGTTCGCCCTGACGTCCTAGAGGCCGATGCGGAAACGGTAGGGCGGACGGAAGCCGAAGAACTCGCACGATGGCTGCGCGAGGAGGTCTTCGAACGCCAAGAGATTCATGAGCACGGCATTGCCGCCAAAGTGAAACCACGGCACGTGGCGATCCTGTTTCGGACGTTGACCGATATGCGGGATTATCTCGAAGCGCTTCGTCGGTATCAGATTCCTTGCCTGACGGAAGGTGAAAAGCATTTCTATGAGCGGCAAGAGGTGATCGATGCCATCAATCTCTTGCGCGCGGCCGTGGATCCGCACGATCGTCTGGCCTTGGTCGGCGTGCTGCGCTCCTCTTTCGGTGCGATGCCGGATGTACAGATAGAAGCCTTGGCTCGGCATCACGTTTTGGATTATCGGATCGCAAGTATGCCCGATTCGCTCGATTGCGATGCACGGATCGCCTATGAGGCTGTGGGACCAATCTATGTCCTGCTGCGGGAATTGTCTGTCGAACTACCCCAACGTCCACTCTCAGACGTGCTGGATACGCTGCTGGCCAAGGCGCCGTTATTGGAATTGGCGGCCGCTTCGATTGATGGCGAGCAGGCGGTCGCCAATGTCTTGAAGCTCCGCGATCTGGCGGTCCAGTTAGCAACACAACCGATGCTCGGTTTGCGAGGGCTGGTGAATGAACTCGCCACGCGTGCCATGGACGTGCCGGATGAAGCAGAGAGTTCACTGGCCGAAGATCTCAATGAAGATGGGCAGGGCTTTGTCCGCCTTCTGAGCATACATAAAGCCAAGGGATTGGAATTTCCCGTGGTCGTCCTTGCCGGTTTGCAGCGAGGCACCAATCGGGTCGCATCTCGGATCATGGTGCATCATGATTGGTCGTCGGGGATTGTCGGCATCAAAGTCGGTGAATTGCAGACGCCGGGAGGGGTGTATGTAACGGCGAAATTGGAAGAGCGACGGCGCGCTGAACAGAGCCGCCTCTTGTATGTCGCCATGACACGAGCGAAGCGAAGGCTCATTTTATCTGCCGGCGTCCCAAAACAAGTCGCGCAAGACAGCTTTCTGGCCATGGTCGCTCAAGGATTTGGGATCGATCTGGCTAGTGTAGGTGCTGATGACCAGACGACTCGTTTGCCGATCGAGAGTGGGACGGTTTCCTTAAAAGTGATTCTCGGTAAGAGCGTGCCCCTGCATGCCTACAAGCGTGACGGCATAGAGTGGCAGGACCTCGATCAGGATGACGTGGTCGCTGTGCGGACGCGGTGGGATGAACGGTTCCGCCGTCAACAGGAGGTCCAGCGATGCCCGCCTTCCTTAAGTCCGACATTTTTAAAGGCGACGATGGTGCCGAACGTGCCACGTTTCAGCCGGAATGGACGAAGTTCACAAGTTGGGCCTCTCATCGGGACGCTCGCGCATCGCATCTTGGAGCAGTGGGATTTTGCGGACGATTCCGGAAAGTTCATTGGCCAAGTTGAAGCGATGTGCGCAGAATTAGCCTTAGATCATAGCTATGATGTTCTTGAGATAAGCAATGTACTGAAAGATATGCTTGAAGTATTCGTCAGATCGGAAATCTATCAGACGTTGGGAGCGGCTACGATCATCGGCCGAGAAGTCCCATTTGCCATTCCTTGGCCTATATCCGAGTCTCAGCACTGTCACCACTCTCTGATGGAAGGGATTATCGATCTGGTGTATCGTTTCAACGGCGCGATCTGGATCGCCGATTATAAGACCGATCATATTACTTCTGATGAGATCGCCGATCGGGCGGAAGAGTACCGGCTTCAAGCGCAGATCTATTCCCAGGCGGTGTCCCGATGTGTCGGCGTCAGGCCGAAAGGCTTTCAGTTTATCTTTCTTCGGACCGGGACGGTCGTTCCGTTCTGTTGTGAGGAGGTACCATGAGAGATGGAGTGTGGATGGTCGTAGTGGCACTTGTACTCGCCGGATGCGCCGCCAGCCGGCCGATGGCGGCTGAACGGACATTGAAGGCGCCGGCTTATGCCGTCTCCGACGCAGCCTCAGCGATGGAAGAGGGCAATCGGTTGTTCGGCGGCCGGCAGTTCGAGGCGGCCAAACTGAAATACCAAGAAGCGATTAAGGTTCAGCCGACCTTGGCGGAAGCGCATTACAATCTGGCGCTCGTCTATGATTTTTTACGAGACGATGCCACGGCCAAACATCACTATATTGAAGCGGCGAATTTAGCCCCCGGCCATAAGGTGATTTGGGATGCGCCGCCGCTCCGCCGGCACGGCGATATCGAGGCACATCCCAAAGGTTCCGACACGCAGTACCTGCCGGCCTTCGGAGGGCGCTGAGAAGAAAGGGAAAAGTAAAAAGGTACAATGTAATGATAAGGACGCTCCTCATGTCTTACTGTTAACTTTTCCTTTTTTACCTTTTACTTGTTATGCCTCATCGACGTTCACGCTCTCTTGCCATCGCGCCGGAGGCCTTCGAAGCGCTGGTCCGGCAAGCCATTGATGGCGTCCCGCCGGAGTACCGCGAGTTGCTCACGAATGTGGCCATTGTCGTCCAAGAGACGCCGCCGCAAGACGTGCTGGATGATCTCGGCCTGGAGTCTGAAGAGGACCTCCTCGGACTCTATTCCGGGACTTCCTTAGAAGATGAATCGTTTTTCAGCGCCGGAGGACAGTTGCCGGCTCGCATCTCGATCTACCGGAGGCCGATTTTACGGCTGTGCCGAAGCGCGGAGGAGGTAGTCAATGAAGTTCGAGACACCGTCGTCCACGAAATCGGTCATCACTTCGGATTGGAGGATGACGAGATGCCGTATTAGCCGAGGAGAGCTGGATGGCGATGAACACAGCCCAGTCCGCGCACTTCCA
This sequence comes from Nitrospiraceae bacterium, assembly GCA_035273145.1. Taxonomy (GTDB): domain Bacteria; phylum Nitrospirota; class Nitrospiria; order Nitrospirales; family Nitrospiraceae; genus JAICXS01. Next base: position 7,292 of record DATEPO010000270.1, on the reverse strand, counting down.
CTCCGGCCGCCTTGTGCCGAAAGGCAACGGTCTTGATCCCTTCGGTCATGCTATTGGAGAAGAGATACTTCAAGCCAGGTCGATTTTTACCGCTTCTGCCGAGCGTGCCAGTATCCGACGGCGAGCATCAAGGCGCCGATGAGAACCATCGGCGCGCTGAGGAATTGACCCATGGTGATCGGTCCGGCGATAAATCCCAAGTGCAGGTCCGGCTCACGGAAGAATTCGACGGCGATTCGACATAGCCCATATCCCATGATGAACGCCCACATGAGGGTTCCCGGCGGCGTCGGCCGGCGTCCTATCCACCATAACACGACGAAGAGCAGTCCTCCCTCCAACGCCGCCTCATAGAGTTGAGACGGATGCCGGCATTCCGGCCCCCCACTTGGAAAGACCATGCACCATTCGACATCGGTTGGACGGCCGTAGAGCTCGCCATTGATAAAGTTGCCGAGCCGGCCGAATCCTAAACCGATGGGAACGGTCACCGCGGTCAGATCGGCAATCGTATAGACCGGAAATCCTTGGCGCCAACAATATAAGAGAATGGCGACAATCACCCCGAGTAATCCACCATGAAATGACATGCCGCCTTCCCAGACGGCGGCCATCTTTGAGGGATGCTCCAGATAATAGGGAAGATTATAAAATAGCACGTACCCGAGGCGGCCACCGGCAAAGACACCGACGGCCGCATAGACAATGAGGTCATACAGTTGTTCTTTGGTAATCGTAATGCCGCGAGCGGCAGCCCGGGTCTTAATCACGAAATAGGCCGTGGTCAGTCCGAGCAGGTACATCAGGCCGTACCATCGGAATTGCAGCGGACCGATGCGGAGGAACACGGGATCGATATTGGGGTACGGTATCATCGTGGGCGCTGATAGTAGAGACCTGCACTCGATATTGCAACTAGATGGATTCCAAGAGAATGAGGTGAGTCCGCGCTCAGCGATCTTCTCCTGTCGGTGGAGGGTGCACTTTTCAGCATGCCGACGCTTGCCTGAATCAGACGAGCCGCACGCATCTCAATATCGTCAAGGAATTGACTTTAGCTGCAGGCGATCGTTGTTCTCTTGACGCCTTCCCCGGTCGCGATGGCCGCGTAGGTTTCAACTCGTGTAAAATCGGACACTTTTCGATGCACGCAGGAATATGAACAGAGGCATAGGACTTGCTGTGCCCTCCGTTCATGCGGAAGAGATCGTCAGTCGCAGCCCTTCTCATTCTTGTTCTTTCTTTGCTTGCCTCTAAGCCGGCAAACTCCGATCAACTGCATAGTTTTACTCTTCCCGATGATGGCCCGCGGTACCAGACGCCCATCAAAGGACCGGATGGATCCCTCTTTACTGATGGCATCACGGCATTTGGGCAGGAGCGGTATCAGGATGCAGAACAGGCGTTTGACACACTGATAAAGAATTTTCCAACCAGCCCTCTTGTAGAGGCGTCGCGTGCGTTTCTTGCCGATCTCATCGCAAAAGGAGACACGGATCATCAACGGCGTCAAGCCATCGAAGCCTATCGTGCGCTGATTCGCAACGATCCTTCCTCGTCCAATGCGTCACGGGCCCGTTGGCGAATTGGAGATTTGTATGCCCAGGACCGATGGTTGATCGAGGCGAAAGCATCGTATGAGCAGGCCCTGGCAGAATCCTCCAAGGAAGCACCGAGAGCGTTGCTCGGCTTGGGCCTTGTGCTTCTCGAAGGAGCCCAATGGAAGGACGCCGCTCATGTATTTCAACAGGTGAAGACGCGCACAGACGACGAACGGCTGATCGTTCCCGCGACGTTTGGGTTAGCCGAGGCCCTGGCCCGCGCCAAACAATGGGACAAGGCGCAGTCTGCCTATGACTCCGGAGTTCGACAATGGCCGGCTGCCTTTAAGCTCCATCCGGATTCCATGCTGTTGTTCGCAGATGTCAAGGTGCACTTGCAGAAACATGCGGAGGCGCGCGCGCTGCTGGCGCAGTTTTATAATTTGCATCCCCGCCATGCCGAGGCGCCGTCTGCGTTGATTCAGATCGGGGATAGTTGGCGACAGGCCGCGCGGCTCGATCGCGCGAAGACATTGTATGCCGCGGTCATTCAAAAGCATTCTGGGACATACCAGGAATCGATCGCGCGGATGCGCTTAGCTGAGGTGGCTCGCGAGGGTCTCGTACAAGAACCGAAGGCGGGACCGCAATTAGGGATCGAGGCCATGCTGGAGGGCCGGCAGGCCGGCGAGGCCGATTCACGTGCCCAAGAGGAGATGTTGGAGCAGATCGCTCAAGCGTATGTGAGTGTGTCGCTCGGAAGCGAGGCCTTGTTCCATCTTGGCGAACACTTGGAGTCGCTGGACCGTCGGCTGGAAGCGGTAGAAGCCTATCGAAGAGTCAGTGAGCGGAAGGGGCTGATTGCCGATGACCCATGGCCCGATGCGGCGGGTCGACGTTTAGTGACGATCTTAGGTTCATGGATGATCGCAGCCTTGCAGGCCCAGGATGATTTGACTGCCGTGAATCTCTTCTACCGGCACGGGGCATCCGGAGAGGAATTGTATGCCGGCAATGCCATCTTGCTGCAGCTTGCCGAGGCCCATCACCGTCTTGGATTTTCTCCTCAAGCCATTAAGTTGTATCGGAGTCTGGTGAAAGACACCGTTCCGGATGCCGTCCGCGAAAAGGCCTTCGTGGGGTTGGGACTTGCCTATGTCGAGCAGCAAGATTGGCCGGCGGCTAGACGGGTCTTTGAGCGCACGTTGCTCCAGTATCCGGCTGGGCAGAGCCGAGGCCTCGTGCTGAATCATCTCGCCGAAACGCTCCATCGACAGGGCGAATGGAACGCCGTGATCCGAGTCTGTCGACTCTGGTTGGGCCATGCCCATGCCCATGCCATGGCCTCTCCAGAAGGTCGGCGGATGCGCCACCTGCTGGCCAACGCCCAGCTTGCGGTCGGACATGCTTCGGAAGCCTTGGACACGCTCGCCCGTACAATGGCAATCCCCGGTATGAAGACACCGGACACGTGGCTTCGCTATGCGGATCAACTCGTGATCTCTGGACGGTACGAGCAAGCAGGCACGCACTATCTGCATGTCATTCAAGCTCCTTCATCGCCCGCCGATGCTGAATGGGCTCGCCTTCAACTGGCGAAGGTCAGGCGCGCCCAGAAGCGATATGGAGAAGTACGCACGCTCCTCCAAGAAGTCCAATCGATGGCGACTGATGATCTCGTCGGTCGCATCTCCGCTGCTCTGTTGGCGGATCTTCCACAAACGCGGCGGGCAGGAGGGTGACCTATGGCACAGCCGATTACTGACGGAACCAACTTTGAGATCCTCCATGATGCCTTCCGTAGTTTTGATCAGGCGGCGGGGACCTTACAGGAAGCCTATCGGATGCTGATGTCGCGCGTAGAACGGCTGGACCTTGAACTGGCGGCCAGCAATGAGGCCTTGCGCGTCAACCTGAAGGATAATGAAGAAATTAAGGCCCATTTGACGGCGATTCTGGAATCCCTCGCCACAGGGGTCATTGTCGCGGGTACGGGTGGAATTATCATTCGATGCAACCAGGCCGCGGAACGTTTGCTTGGCGTGGCCCGCGAGCAGATGCTGGGACATCTGCTGAAACAGTTTCTCGATGAAAAACACCTGACGAGCGGGTGCTATCCTATCGTGTCGCCCACCGGCGCCCTGCTGGCAATCCTGCGGACCGTGCTTCGCGATGCGGCCGGCCGCCCGTCCGGCGATCTGATCCTGCTTCAGGATATCTCGGACGTGCGTCGATTGGAAGAGCGCGTGCAGCGACGCGATCGTTTGGCGGCGATGGGCGAAATGGTCGGCCGGATCGCGCATGAGATACGCAATCCACTGGGAAGCGTCGAACTCTTCGCGTCCATGCTCCGCAAAGACTTGGCCCACGATCCGATGAGACGTCAATATGCGGAGCATATTTCCGTGGCGGTACAGGCCATGGATCGTTTGCTGGCCAATCTGTTGACCTATACGAAGCCCGATTGCTCTCAGGCCGGCCGACATGCCTTGCGTCCGTTGCTCGAGGAAGTCCTGATGCTGGCCGCACACGAAATTGCCAAACGCCATATCGATGCGACCTTGCATATCGAGGCATCGGTCCGTTCAGTCTGGTGCGATGCCGCCCAACTCAAGCAGGCGTTGTTGAATGTCTGCGTGAATGCCGCGCAAGCCATGCCGACCGGCGGCCGACTCGCAATCGACGTGAGTTGCGAAACCGGTGGCCAACCGGCGATGAGCGAGTCGGCCCTGATCAGAATCTCCGTGTCGGATACTGGACCAGGCATCGATCCGATCCATGTCTCACGCGTATTCGATCCATTCTTTACGACCCGGGATGAAGGCACCGGATTAGGCCTCGCCATCGTGCATGCCATCGTCGAGGCGCATCATGGACGGGTCGAAATCGAGACGCAGGTGGGCCGGGGCAGTACATTTACAATCGTGCTGCCGGCCGAAGAGGCGGCCGAGTCGTCGTCTGCGGCGCCTACGCTCGTTGCGAGTGCGAATGGAGCATCCGAGGAGGAATCATGAACGCAGTCTTGTCGAATGGGTCCGCGGACGGCGCCGTTTCTGAGGCGCGTTGCGTCCTGGTCGTGGATGATGAGCCGTCCATGCGACTGGCCTTGACCGAGTCCCTTCGTCGGAACGGATATGCCGTGGTCCAGGCGACCAATGGTCAAGAAGCGATCGATCGAATCGCCACCTCGAGGCCATGGCTGGTGTTAACCGATCTGAAGATGCCTCGATCCGGAGGCCTTGACGTGGTCAAGGAGGTCAAACGGCGCTGTCCCAATACTCATGTGGTGGTGATGACCGCATACGGGACGGTTGAAACCGCGGTGGAAGCCATGAAGTGCGGAGCAATCGATTACCTGCTCAAACCATTTGCCACCGAACATCTTGAGCAGGTTCTCATCCAGCTTGAAGCTGAATCGAGTGGAGGGTCGGACGTCAGTGCGATTCCCACCTCGAGCCGTCCCATGCTGGGAGAAGATCCGGCCATGGCAAAGGTGTTGGCGCTGGCCGAAGGCGTGGCGATGAGCCAAGCCACGGTTCTCGTTCAGGGAGAGAGCGGGACAGGGAAAGAACTGTTGGCGCGATTCATCCATAGCCGGAGTCCCCGTGGCCATCGGCCGTTCATCGCCGTCAATTGCGCGGCGCTCCCCGATGGACTGTTGGAGAGCGAACTTTTTGGGCATGAACGAGGCGCATTCACCGGGGCGCTCGCCAGGAAAATCGGCAAGTTCGAGATGGCGCATCAGGGCACGATTTTACTGGACGAGATCAGCGAAATGAATCTGGGGCTGCAAGCCAAATTATTGCGGGTGTTGCAAGAGCGGGAAGTCGATCGCATCGGCGGGCGAGAGCCGGTCCAGGTCAATATTCGGGTACTCGCGACGACGAATCGTTCGCTACGCCACGAAGTCGAGCAGGGCCGTTTCCGGGAAGATTTGTACTATCGCTTGAATGTCTTTCCAATCACGCTGCCGCCTCTGCGGGAACGACCGAGCGATATTCCGGTGTTGGCGCGTCACTTTGTTCGAGCCACGGCGGCGCGAAATGGGCTCGCGGTCCCGCGTCTATCGGATCCCGCGCTTGCCGTGTTGCTGCGGCGCCAGTGGAAGGGCAATGTCCGCGAACTGGAAAATGCCGTCGAGCGGGCGGTGTTGCTGGCGGGCGGTGAGGGGATCGAGCCACAGCACGTCATGATGGAAGAGCCGGTGATGGCCGGCTCTCCGTCTGGGCCAAGCCATACGACCGCTCCATCTACGGCCGGCTCCTTGTGGGAGATGGAACGGGATTTGATTATGCACACGCTCGACCGGGTGAAAGGCAACCGGACCCATGCCGCCAAGGCTCTGGGAATCAGTATTCGAACGTTGCGTAACAAATTACGCGAATACAGAGAGTTGGCGCATCAATTGCCCATCCTTCCGTCCACTCCTACAGCCGGATCCTAAATGGGCAATCTGTGCAACCAGGTTGAAAAGAGTCGGCAAGCATTGCCGCATGGCGTATCGTGCAGGCTATGGAGATGGGCATCATGACGATATTTGACCGGACGATAGGACTGTTGGAGCGGGCAATGGATCTGAGAGGCGCCCGGCAGCGAGTCATTGCTTCGAATGTCGCGAATGAAGAAACGCCCGGGTATCGAGCCAAAGAGCTTCAGTTTAAGGAGGCGCTGTCGCAAGCCGCGAAGGGGACCACAATGGTCCAGGTGCGCAGCACCCATCCCGGCCATATCGTCATTGGAGGGGGAAGTGCGCAGGCTCGGGGTCGAGTCACGGAAGTGCCTGCTGCCGACCTTCCGCTCGATGCCAATTCCGTCAGTCTAGACACGGAGATGGCCAAGCTCAGTGATAACGCCATGCACTATAACACCGCCGCAACCGTGACCTCCATGCGGATCCGGCAATTGCTCAGCGCGATACGCGACGCGAAATAAGAACAAGCTGCATCCAACAGACCACACTGACCTAACGGACTAACGGATCAGAACGGAGGCCTCATGGATATGACCGATAGTGTAGCCGTTTCAGTCTCGGCGCTCGATGCGCAGCGCCGGCGCCTGAATGTGATTGCCAGCAACCTGGCCAATGCGCAATCCACGCATTCTCCGGAGGGCGGACCGTACCGCCGTCGGGATGTCGTGTTTCAGTCGGCTCCCCTGCAATCGCCTTTTCAGCGCGCGCTTCGCGTGTCCTCGATGCGAATGGATGGTCCGAATCTCGAAGGCGTGAAAGTGGCGCGTGTGGTCACGGACCATAAACCCGGGCAAGCCATATACGATCCGAAGCATCCTGATGCCGATGCCAAGGGATATGTGTTGATGCCGAATATCAATGTGATGGAAGAAATGGTGAATATGATTTCCGCGTCGCGCGCGTATGAGGCGAATGTGCAGGCGATCGGCGCGACACGCGCGATGTGGAACCATGCGTTGGAGATTGGACGATCCTAGGAGTGATGCCATGGATGATATGACCATTAAATCAGCAGGCCTTTCGAGCGTCGGTACCCTTGCGGGGGCGTCCTCGGCTCTGAGCCCTATGGGGGAAAGCCACCCCGGTGGAAGCTTTCTCGGCTCATTGAAAGACGCCATCGCGCAGGTCAATGAAGTACAACTGGATGCCAGCCAGGCCGTCGACAAGTTTGTCAGCGGCGAAAGCGAGAATGTGCATCAAATGATGATGGCGTTGCAAAAGGCGGACGTCTCATTTCAATTGATGATGCAGGTTCGCAATAAGCTGGTGTCGGCGTATGA